>JAZKTI010000007.1:0-24651 GCA_036625635.1 Haloarculaceae archaeon | reverse complement strand
GACGCCGACGGGGCCGAGGCTCAACCGGAGGCCGACGCCGCTGTGAGCCCCGGGACAGACGAGTGGCCCCACGCCGTCGACACGGCGTCCGAAGCAGTTGTCGCGGCTCTCGAAGCCGCCAACGCGGAGTACCTCTTCGGCGTCCAGGGCGGGGCCATCATGCCGGTGTACGACGCCCTCTACGACTCGGAGGACCTTACCCACGTTACCATGGCCCACGAACAGGGCGCAGCCCACGCCGCGGACGCCTACGGCATCGTCTCCGGTCGCCCGGGCGTCTGCATGGCGACCTCGGGCCCCGGTGCGACCAACCTCGTGACCGGCATCGCCGACGCCGACATGGACTCCGACCCGCTGGTTGCCCTGACCGGGCAGGTGCCGACCAACTTCGTCGGGAACGACGCCTTCCAGGAGACCGACACCATCGGCGTCACCCAGCCGATCACCAAGCACAACATCTTCGCCGACGACGAGCACGCCGTCGGGGCGGACGTCGGCGAAGCCTGGGCACTCGCCGAACAGGGTCGCCAGGGCCCCACGCTCGTCGACCTCCCGAAGGACGTCACGCAGATGGACAGCGACGAGGAGGTCGGCCCGCCGGCGATACCGGACACAGCCTCGGCTCCGGAGACGGCCGAGGAGTCCGAAGTCGACGCCGCGGCGGCGGCTCTCGCGGCGGCCGAGCGCCCCGTGATCCTCTCGGGTGGCGGCGTCATCAAGGGCGAGGCCTGGGAGGACCTCCGGGCGTTCGCCATGGAGTACGAGATCCCGGTGATTACGACGATGCCCGGCCTGGGTTCCTTCCCCGAGGACCACGACCTCGCCCTGGGGATGGCCGGCATGCACGGGACCGGCTACGCTAACCTGGCAATCTCGAATACTGACTTCCTCCTGGCGGTCGGGACCAGGTTCGACGACCGTCTGACCGGCGACATTCCCACCTTTGCCCCCGACGCCGAGGTCGCCCACGTCGACATCGACCCGGCGGAGATATCGAAGAACGTCTACGCGGACTACCCGCTGGTGGGCGACGCGAAGCAGGTCCTCGGCCAGCTCGCCGACGCGATGCCTGGGCCTCCGGGCATCGCCGACTGGCGGGAGACCTGCCAGCGGTGGACCGCGGAGTACCCGCTGGACTACGAGATGCCGGAGGACGAACCCCTCAAGCCCGAGTACGTCGTCGAAACGTTCGACGAAGTCACGCCCGACGACACCATCGTCACGACGGGCGTCGGCCAGCACCAGATGTGGGCCTCCCTGTACTGGACCTATCGTGAGCCCCGTACCTGGGTGTCGAGCCACGGGCTGGGGACGATGGGCTACGGCGTCCCCTCAGCCATCGGCGCGAAGCTGGCGGCGCCCGACCAGGAGGTCGTCTCCTTCGACGGCGACGGGTCGTTCCTGATGACGGCCCAGGAACTCTCGGTCGCTGTCCGCGAGAACCTCGACATCACCTACGTCGTCCTCAACAACGAGGCCGTCGGCATGGTTCGGCAGTGGCAGGACGGCTTCTACGAGGGCCGCCGGATGGCCTCCGAGTACCCCTGGATCCCGCAGTTCGACCGCCTGGCCGAGGCCTTCGGGGCTCGCGGGTTCCGCCTCGAGGACTACGAGGACGTCGAGGCGACCATCCAGGCCGCCCGCGAGTACGAGGGCCCGGCGGTGATCGACGCCATCATCGACCCCGGCGAGAACGTCTATCCGATGGTGCCAAGCGGCGGCGACAACGCCCGCTTTGCACTCAACGAGGCACAACTCGACAACCTCTGAGGTGACCAGAATGACGACAGGAGAACTCCCCGGCCCCGCCCCCGACGAGCGCAAGCATCCCGTTGGCAAGCGCAACGATCAGGGCATCCGGATCGACCCAGAAGTTGAGGCAGAGCACCCGCCGGAACGCACCGTCATATCCGCGCTCGTGGCCCACCAGCCCGGCGTCCTCGCCGAGGTTTCCGGCCTGTTCAGCCGCCGGCAGTTCAATATCGAGAGCCTCACCGTCGGCCCGACGAGCGACCCGGAGACGGCCCGGATGACGATCGTCATCGAGGAGCCCAGGCCGGGCGTCGAGCAGGCCAAGAAACAGCTCAGGAAGCTGATCCCCGTGGTCTCGGTGACGGAACTCGAGAAGGACGCCGTCCGGCGCGAGCTGGTCATCGTGAAGGTCGACGGCGATCACCCCGAGCGCGTCAATGCGATCACCGACATGTACGCCGGTACGACGCTCGACGCCGGTCCGAGGACCATTACCATCCAGATCACCGGCGACGAACAGAAGGTGGACGATGCCATCGACGCCTACCGCCAGTTCGGCATCCGTGAGATCGTCCGGACCGGGGACGCAGCACTGGCACGCGGCGAGTCCCCGACCGGCGAACTGCCGGCGTCGGGCGAAGCACCCCCCGAGACGACGGCGACGTCGACACCCACAGCCACAGATGACTGACGACTTCACAGCCCCGGTCTACTACGACGACGACGCGGACGCAGCGCACATCCAGAATAAGACGGTCGCGGTCCTCGGGTACGGGAGCCAGGGCCACGCCCACGCCCAGAATCTCGACGACTCCGGCGTCGACGTAATCGTCGGGCTCCGGCGTGACTCTTCCTCCCGCTCGGCCGCGGAGGCCGACGGACTCCGGGTGGCCACGCCGACGCAGGCGGCGAGTGAGGCAGACACCGTCGTCATGCTCGTCCCCGACACGGTCCAGCCGGCCGTCTGGGCGGACGTCGAGCCCGAACTCGATCCCGGCGACACGCTCCAGTTCGCCCACGGGTTCAACATCCACTACGGCCAGATCGAACCCCCCGAGGACGTCGACGTGACGATGGTCGCGCCGAAGTCCCCCGGCCACCTCGTTCGCCGCACCTACGAGCGCGGCGAGGGGACGCCGGGTCTGCTCGCGATCTACCAGGACGCCACCGGGACCGCCCGCGAGGAGGGCCTCGCCTACGCGCACGCCATCGGCTGCACCCGTGCCGGCGTCATCGAGACCACGTTCCGGGAGGAGACCGAGACCGACCTCTTCGGCGAGCAGGCCGTCCTCTGTGGCGGCGTCACCGAGATGGTCAAGGCCGGGTTCGAGACGCTGGTCGATGCCGGCTACGCCCCCGAGATGGCCTACTTCGAGTGCCTGAACGAGCTGAAACTCATCGTCGACCTGATGTACGAGGGTGGGCACATGGGGATGTGGAACTCGGTGTCGGATACCGCCGAGTACGGCGGCTTGAGTCGCGGCGAGGAGGTCATCGACCGCGAGGGCATGCAGGACATCCTCGAGGGCGTCCAGGACGGGACCTTCGCCCGGGAGTGGATCTCCGAGAACCAGGCCAACCGCCCGTCCTACAAGCAACTCCGTGCTGCCGAGGAGAGTCACCAGCTCGAGCAGGTGGGCGATCGCCTCCGGGACCTGTTCGAGTGGGACGAGGCGGCCGCCGACGCGGAGGACGAGGTGGCCGCGGATGACTAGGATGGCCGACGTCGAGCACACCAACCCGTACACTGGCGAGACCTTCAGCGCAACCTTCCGGCGTGGCGTGGTCGTCGCGGACGGCGGCGAACCCGGGGCGGGGCCGCCCGACGAGGAGGCGGGTGAAACCGTCTCGGCGGCGGCGATGACAGACGTCGCGCACGAGGCACCAACCGAGGGCGCAGTCCGCTCCTTCGAGCGCGGCACCGAGGGCCGGGGCGAGCGCGTATGAGCCGGGGCACGCTCTACGACAAGGTCTGGGACCGTCACCGGGTCACCACCCTGCCGAACGGCCAGGACCAGCTCTTCGTCGGCCTCCACCTCATCCACGAGGTGACGAGCCCGCAGGCCTTCGGCATGCTCCGCGAGCGCGACCTCGAAGTTGCCCGTCCGGACCTGACACTGGCGACGGTCGACCACATCGTCCCGACGGCCGACCAGAGCCGCCCCTACAACGACGAGGCGGCCGAGGAGATGATGAGCGAACTCGAGGCGAACGTCCACGAGGCCGGGATCGAGTTCCTCGACCCGTCCTCCGGCGACCAGGGAATCGTCCACGTCATCGGCCCCGAGCAGGGCCTGACCCAGCCCGGGAAGACCATCGTCTGTGGCGACAGCCACACCTCGACCCACGGCGCCTTCGGTGCGCTTGCCTTCGGCATCGGCACCTCCCAGATCAGGGACGTCCTCGCGACCGGGACCGTCGCGATGGACAAACAGGCGGTTCGGAAGATCGAGGTGACCGGTGCCCTCGGTCCCGGCGTCGAGGCCAAGGACGTCGTCCTCGAGATCATCCGTCGGCTTGGAACCGAAGGTGGCGTCGGCTACGTCTACGAGTACGCCGGCGAGGCCGTCGAGAATCTCGGCATGGAGGGCCGGATGTCCATCTGCAACATGTCCATCGAGGGCGGCGCACGAGCGGGCTACGTCAATCCCGACGAGACCACCTACGACTGGCTCCGCGAGACGGACTCCTTCCAGGAGCACCCGGGGGAGTTCGACCGCCTGCAGCCCTACTGGGAGTCCATCCGGTCCGACGAGGACGCCGAATACGACGACGTTGTCACGATCGACGGGCGCGCGCTCGATCCGGTCGTCACCTGGGGGACGACCCCGGGGCAGGGGGTCGGGATTACCGACCCGATTCCAGCGCCGGATGACCTGCCCGCGGACAAGCAGGAGACCGCCCGGCGCGCCCAGGATCACATGCGTGTCGAGCCCGGCGACACGATGGCCGGCTACCCGATCGACGTGGCCTTCCTGGGCTCGTGTACGAACGCCCGCCTGCCCGACCTGCGCCGGGCAGCGGCCATCGTCGACGAGCGGGAGGTCCACGAGGACGTCCGGGCGCTCGCCGTCCCCGGGAGCCAGCGCGTCCAGCGTGCTGCCGAGGCCGAGGGGCTGAAGGACGTCTTCGTCGAGGCCGGCTTCGACTGGCGCAACGCCGGCTGCTCGATGTGCCTGGGCATGAACGAGGACCAGCTCGAGGGCGAGGAGGCCTGTGCCTCCTCCTCGAACCGGAACTTCGTGGGCCGCCAGGGGAGCAAGGACGGCCGGACCGTCCTGATGAACCCCCAGATGGTCGCCGCCGCGGCCGTGACGGGCGCGGTGACAGACGTGCGCGAACTCCCGGAGGTGGTCAGCGTATGAACGCCGGTCAGCGGGAGGACGTCGACATTCCGGTCGTCACCGGGGTCTCGGGGATGGGCATTCCCATCCGGGGGAACGACATCGACACCGACCAGATCATCCCGGCGCGGTTCATGAAGGTCGTGACCTTCGACGGTCTGGGCGAGTTCGCCTTCTTCGACCAGCGCTTTACCGACGAGGACGAGCCGAAGGACCACCCGATGAACGAGGACCGGTTCCAGGACGCGAACGTCATGGTGGTCAACAACAACTTCGGCTGTGGCTCCTCCCGCGAGCACGCCCCCCAGGCGCTCATGCGCTGGGGCATCGACGCCCTGATCGGCGAGAGCTTCGCCGAGATCTTCGCCGGGAACTGCCTAGCGCTGGGCATCCCGACGGCCACGGCCGACGCCGCCACCGTCGAGACCCTCCAGGACTGGGTCGAAACCCACCCCGACGGCGTGATCAGGATCGACGTGGCCGAGGAGGTCGTCACCTACGGGGACGCGGTCGCGGACGCCGGGCCTGACGCGCCGGCCGGGGCGACCGTCGACGTCACGATCGACGAGGGCCAGCGGAAGGCCCTCGTCGAGGGCATCTGGGACACGACCGCCCTGATGAAGTCCAACAGGCGGGCTATCGAGGCGACCGCCACCGACCTGCCATACATAGCGGAGTAGGTCACCCTCCTGGTGATTCAGGGTCGGCTCCTCCTCGGGTAGATCGGGAACTGGTCGGCTGGGCAGGTATCAGGGTCGGGGAGGTCCGGCTTCTGTCGGATAGACCCTCCAGCTGGTAGAAATCCAGACGCTCGTGAACTGGCACGAGCCCCCCGCTCGCCCTCTCAGGCGGGGGAGGGCTGCTTGACGTCCGAGAGGTAGGAGGTGAGGTCGGTCGTCGAGAGCATCCCGATGACGCCGGATTCCTCGTCGACGACGGGCAGGTGGTGGATGCCGTCGGTGATCATCTTGTCGGCGGCATCCCGGATGCTGTCCTGGGCCCCGACGGTGACGACCTGGTCGGTCATGTACCGTTCGACTGATGTCTCTGCCTTCGGCTGGCTCTCGGCGACGATGGAGACGAAATCGCTGGTGGTCAGGATGCCCTCCAGGTGGTTGTCGCTGTCCACGACCACGAGGGAGCTGATCTCGAGTTGCATGAGTTTGTTGGCCGCGTCCTCGACGAGCGTGTCTGGCGAGACGCTTACGACGCCGTCGGACATGAGGCGGGCCACGAAGATGTCTTCCATATCGAACAGAACGGCCGTTGGGCCATAATAAGTGTCGGTCCAACGCGGTCCGACACACGCCGGGGATTCCGGGCGATTCACGCTCGTTCTGATACTGCGCTCGGCCGAACCGAACCGCTTTCGACCCCAGCCCCCCTCTCCGGTACCGTGACCCGCGAGATCGCCGTGGTTCCTGGTGACGGTATCGGTGCGGAGGTGACGCCGGCGGCCGTGACTGTCCTCGAGGCCGTCCCGGTGGACTTCGAGTTCGTCTCCGGCCGGGCCGGTGACGCGGTGAAGGCCGAGACGGGGACGGCCCTGCCCGCCGAGACGCGGTCGGTGGTCGAGGACGCCGACGCGACGCTGTTCGGCGCCGCCGGCGAGACGGCCGCGGACGTCATCCTCCCGCTGCGCTCGACCGTCGGCAGCTTCGCGAACGTCCGTCCTGCACGCTCCTATCCGGGCCTCTCGGCGGTCCAGCCCGGAACCGATCTGGTGTTCGTACGGGAGAACACCGAGGGCGTCTACGCGGGCATCGAGAGCCGGATCGCCGAGGGCGTGACGACGCTGACGCGGGTGGTCACGGACGACGCATCGCGGCGCATCGCCCAGTTCGGGTTCCGGTACGCGAGGGAGAACGGGTACGACGACGTCACCATTGCCCACAAGGCCAACGTCATGCGCGAAACCGACGGCATGTTCCTCCAGGCTGCCGAGGAGGTCGCGAGCGACCTGGACCGGGACTACGAGACGGCGTTGATGGACGCGCTCGCGATGCACCTCGTGATGCACCCCGAGGATTACGGCGTCGTCATCTGTCCGAACCTGGCTGGCGACGTGCTCTCGGACCTCGCCGCCGGGCTCGTGGGCGGGCTGGGACTGCTCCCCTCGGCGAATATCGGGCCCGAGAACGCGCTGTTCGAACCGGTCCACGGCTCCGCGCCGGACATCGCCGGCGAGGGCATCGCGAACCCGGCGGCGATGGTCCTCTCGGCCGCGATGCTCCTCGACCACCTGGGGTACGGCGAGGCGGCGGGGCGGGTCCGGACGGCCGTCGAGGACGTCCTCGAGAGCGGTCCGCGGACGCCGGACCTTGGCGGGGACGCCTCGACGGCCGACGTGACCGCCGCCGTCGTCGATGGCCTCTGAGGGCCGGGATGGCAAGGGCCCTGGCGGCGACGGACCGATACCGGGGCGACACCGGGTAGTATTTCCGACGGCGTCCGCTGAATCCGAGTATGGGCTTTGGTAGCTACGATGAATCCGAACAGCAGGATCAGGACGTCGAGGCTGACGAGGACGCGGGCGTAACCGTCCACGAGAACGACCACGACGGGGACGTCAGTTTCGATTCGGACGCCTCCGCCGACCAGCTCGTCGCCCGGCTCGCGGAAATGCGAGAAGAAGAGGAAGATGAGGAAGAATAGAGACCCCCTCTGATGCCCCTGGCGCCGGTAGCTCGGCAATCGCGTTCGTTTTGACCTGAGCCGTACCGCACCGCTCCGGAACCGCTGATCTGAGCGCCATTGCATCGCTCCGGAATCGGTGGCCGGGGTCGCATGCAGAAATTCGGAATCGGTGGCGGGTTCCACACCCGACTGGCCCGGAATCGGGTGGCCAATCCGGCAGGGCAGTGCCTCTGGAGGTGCTGAACCCTCGGCGGGCCGATGGCACCCTTCTCACTCCGACTCCGTCGCCTCGGCACTGGCGGCGGTCCGGACGTCGTCCCACCGCCCCTGTTTCTCGAGATAACTCTGGAGTTTGTCGGCGTACTCCTGGACGAGTACTTCCGCCTCGGCGAGCCGTTCACTGTCGCTCCGACCGTTCCCACCCGACGCGAGGCCACCGAGCATCTGCCTGATCGAGCCCAGCAGCCCTCCCCCATCGCCCTCCTCGACGGCAGTCTGTGACCCGCCCATCTCCCGCTGGATGCGTTCGAGTTCCGGGATGATCTGATCCATCTGGTCCGTGGCCGCGTACATCTCCGCACGCTCGGGGTCGGCCGGATTGGCGACCTCGAACTCGACAGCCGTCATGATGAGACCCCACTCCTGCGAACTGAACCCGGAGTCCACGACGCGGCTCTCGAACTGCCGGTCGACCTGCATTCTCGCCCCTGCCAGCGAGTCCCGCCAGTCGGTAGTCATGGTCGCATCTTCGCGAGGCCCAGGTATGAGCGTTTCCCGTCCGCCATCGTCGGTCGTGGGTCCGTCCTCGTCGACAGGGGACCATCCCGGTCCCCCACGCCGGGCCCCTGGGTGGCTCGCGCCGCCCGGGTCAGATGTCGGTACCCTCGTCGCCCGCCAGGACGTGAACCTCCGCAGTGGAGCCCGTCGCCTCGACCTCGCGGACGAAGTCGGCTGGATCCTGCTCGATAGGCGGGAACGTGTCGTAGTGCATTGGAAAGGCCAGGTCCACGTCGAGCCAGTCGACGGCGATGGCCGCCTGGGCGGGTCCCATGGTGAAGTGGTCGCCGATGGGCACCGCCGCGGCGTCGGGTTCGAGGTACGGGCCGATGACCGCCCGCATCTCTGTCATGAGGCCGGTGTCGCCGGCGTGATAGAAGGAGGTGGCGTCGGCGGCGCCACTCCGCGTGGGCTTCGCATTCGAGATTACGAACCCAGCGGGCATTCCGCCGGAGGCCCCGTAGGAGGTGTCGATGCCGTTGGTGTGGTCGGCGCGGTGCATCGTCAGGAAGGCGTCACCGACCTCCACGGTTCCGCCGAGATTCATCCCCATCCCGCCGACGGCCTCGTAGTCCCCGAACTCGGCCCGGCAGTACTCGACGAGTTCCGGCGTCGCCACGAGTGTGGTCCCGTCGTATCGGTCCACGTCGCCGATGTGGTCGGCGTGCCCGTGGGTCAGGAGGAGGTAGTCGGGATCGATGGACTCCGGATCGGTGTCTGTTTTCGGATTGTCGAAGAACGGATCGACAAGGAGGGTCGTCTCGCCGACGTCGACGCGCCAGGTGGAGTGGCCGTGCCAGGTGACGTGCATAGTCGTGGAGTCCTACTCGTGGCACTCACTTAATGATGCGCGGGCCCTCCCACAGTCCGGGCCTGGCCAGCACCCGCCGGCCGTGCAGGCGGCAGGACGATGGCGGCCGGGATGGCAAGACGAGGGCGGCCGGGATGGCAAGACGAGGGCGGCCGGGATGGCAAGACGAGGGCGGCTGGGACGGCAGGACGAGGGCGGCCGGGGCAGCAGGACGAGGGCGGCCGGCACGGCAGCACCAAGGGGACTTGGGCCCCAGAGGTGTCCTCGAGTTCCGGTCCTCGACCGCCTGCGTAACACCGAGCTCCGGCGATGTGGCCCCAGAGCCGTTGGGTCCCGTGGGTTTATCCGCTTCCTCGCCGTTGAATTTGATATGTCCAAGGACCGGCTGACCCGTCGGGGACTGCTGACCGCGGCCGGGTCGGCACTCGCGGCCGGTGTCGCGGGGTGTGCCACAGACGCACCATCGAATCCCACGTCCTCGCCGCCGTCTCCCTCCTCGGAGGACGGAGCGGCTGCCGGGACAGTGGAGGGATCGGCCTACACGAAGATCTACCGCGAGGTCGTCGAGTCGGTCGCCGCGGTCCGCGTCCAGGGAGCGGACTCGACCTCCGCCGGCACGGCCTGGTTGTACGACGACCGCCACCTCGTGACAAACGAACACGTCGTCGAGGGTGCCGAGACCATCTCGCTCTGGTTCCGCGAAGCGGGCTGGCGGGAGGCGAGGGTCGTCGCTACGGACGTCTACAGCGACCTGGCCGTGTTGCGTCCGGACACGATCCCGGAAGCGGCCACCCCGATCCCGCTCGTAACCCGAGAACCGCCGGTCGGAACTCGGGTCCTTGCAATCGGGAACCCCTTCGGGTTCTCCGGGTCGGTCACCGCCGGGATCGTCAGCGGCGTCGACCGGACGCTGCCGGCGCCGAGCGGCTTCTCCATCGCCGATGCGGTTCAGACCGACGCCGCCGTCAACCCGGGCAACAGCGGCGGGCCTCTGGTCACTCTCGACGGCGACGTCGTCGGCGTCATCAACTCCGGTGGCGGCGATAATATCGGGTTCGCCATCTCCGCGGCGCTCGTCCGCCGGGTGGTCCCGAGCCTCCTCGGGACCGGCGACTACGATCACTCGTACATGGGGGTGCGCCTGGGTGACGTGACGCCCCCGATCGTTCGGGCGAACGACCTCGGCGTCTCGCGGGGCGTCTACGTCGACGAGGTGGTCACTGGGTCGCCCTCGGAGGGCGTCTTCGAGGGGAGCTCGGGGTCGAGAATGGTCAAGGGCAGGGAGATCGCCGTCGGCGGGGACGTCATTCTCCGGATGGAGGAGACCCCGATTCCGAACCGACAGGCGCTCTCGACCGTCCTGGCGCTCCAAACGAGTCCCGGTGACACCGTCGACGTCGGCATCGTCAGGGACGGCCAGCGTCGGACCGTCGAGCTCACACTCGGCGAGCGGCCGTCGCCGTAACCGCACACCCGTCGTGATTCACCAGCCCAGCCGTCGGTCCTGGCTCGAGGGTGGGAACGGGCCAACTCGATCGGGGCGGCCCCCGATCCCGTGGACTCACTCGATCTGTTCTGCGGCGTCCTGCTCGAGCAACGGTTTCGCGTTGGCGGTCGGGAGGTCGACAACCTGGTCGGGCTCGAGGTCGTAGGATCGCTCGTCGACGCCGAAGACCTCGCCGACGTCTCTCGTGATGCGGACGGTCGTCCGCTCGAGGTCGCTCCCGCCGTCACCGACGTCGCCTTCCGGCGACGCCTGGCCCTCTTCCGAGCCTCCCGGCTCGCTTTCGGGCCGGGAGAAAATGTTGCCGTCGCCGTCGCTGGCTCCCGATCCCGTGGTCGACTCCAGTGCCTCTGAGCGGTCCGAATCGGCTACCTGAGGGGTACCGGGGCCATCGACGTCGCCGCCGTGGTGCTTGGCGCCCTCTCCCCCGTCCTCACGGGCCCCGTCGCCGCCCTCGGTTTGGTCGCCGTCTCCCGAGGAGGGGTCCGGTCCCGGTTTGCTCTCGTCCTCGGCTCCCTCTCCGGGCGACACCGTCTCCGCTTCTGGTGGTGCAGGCGGCGACTGCTCTTCCCCGCCCATCACCGCCGCCGGGTTCACGCCATCGCTCGGTGTCGGTCCGTCGGCGCTCGCCGGCCCGCCATCGCCGCTTTCCGGCCCCCCGTTCTCGCTTTTCGGACCCGCGTCGTCGCTCGATTCGGCCCCACCCTCCCTCACCTCGCCCGCCAGGACGTCGAGCACGCGACGGCGGTTCGCCCGAATGTCGGCGACGAGGTCGTCGAACAGGTCCTGCTCCTCGTTCGTCATGCCCTCCGTTTCGGCGGGGAGGTCCGCGGCGGCGAAGGAGGCTGCCTTGACCAGCTTGCCCACGCGCTTCTCGTAAATAGCCTCGACGGTCCGCTCTGCAGTGTTGATCTGGTCGCTCAGCCGGCTAACGCGTGGGTCGTCGAAGGGATCCTCGGCCTCGGCGGCCGCCCGGTCGCGCTCCTCGCGGAGGTCCGCAACGAGGGCGGCGGCATCCGCGTAGAAGGTCTCCCGCAACTGCTGGAGCTTGTCGGTCTGGCGCTCGCGGTCGCGGACGGACTGCAACTGGTCGAGGTCCATCATTCAGCCCCCTTCGCCGCGCGGCCCCGGCACATCAGGAACACGCCGAGGTACTCCGGGACGGACCGGTCGCCCGCGTCGAGTGTAAAGGTATCGCCGGCGAGGTCGACGGTCTCGCCCTCCTCGAGATCGATCGCGATGTCCTGGCCAACGAACGTTTCGGGAACCGCGTCGACCAGCGGGTCGAAGGCCTCGATGGCGTCGCGCTCGAGACGGATCACCGCCAGTCCGCTTCCGCCGTGGATGCTCCCGGGAAGCCGGATGAGGCGGTTCGTGTCCGTCGTCACCGGTTCGTCGATCGGGGCCTGGTGTGCGGTTTCGACCTCCCCGACGAGGGTTTTGACGAGTTCACGCATTCCGACGCCCCCGGCCTCGAGGTTCCCCGCCTCGAAGGCCGCCGGGTTCCCCTGGACGGCCCCGTAAATGGTTCCGGCCCGGCTCTGGCCAACCCCCTCGAGGTCTTGCAGGGTTGTCAGGGCCGCTTCCTCGTCCATCTCGCGGAGCCTGGCCACCTCCTCGAGGAGGCGATCGTGGACGCGCCGGCCCCAGCCGCCTTCCGTCCGGAGCTGCCGGGCGGTCGCGGTCCCCCGCATGCCGGTCCGGACGAGCGCGTCGTGGTCGAGCCCGATCCCCCGGACGTAGTCCACGATCTCCCGGCGCCCGGCACTCTCGAGGCTCCGGATCGACTCGTCGCGAACGTGGACGTGATACCCGCGCCCACCGGAGAAGACCACGGTGAGGTCCTCGAACGCGAAGTCCTCTTCGAGGAAGTCAAGGAGCCGGAAGAGGGCATCCTTGCACTTCGCGAGCATCTGAGCGTAGCTGTCTGCTCCGAGGTCGACCGACGGGAGGTGATCGGCGTCGAGGTCGAAGATCAAATCCGAGTCGCGCCAGCCCTTGCCGGCCATCGTCGCGGCGCCGGGCTCGTCGTAGCGACCAGCGGAGAAGTAGACGTGCTTGGGTCGCTCGCGCTCGAGGAACCCCTCGGGGTCCCCGAGGTCCATCAGGGCCCGGTGGCGGACCATGGTCTCGCCGGGCCCCGACGTCCAGGGCACGTACCCCCACTCGCGTGCCTCGGGAGCCGGGGGTGGCGTTATCTCGGTTCGGCGGTAGTGGTCGCCGAACCGCCCCCGGAGGTACGCCCGCGTCCGCTCGTCCATTGCACTCGGGTATGCTCGGTATCCTTCAAAAGGCTTCGCCACGTGAGCATCCGGTGGACTCCGCCGGTCATGGCTTGGGGAGCCCGGAACTACCGACCCAGCAGCTTCGCCAGTCGCTCGCGGATGCTCTCGTCCTCCCCCAGTTTCAGGTAGTAGGCGTCGCCCCCGTCCTCGTAGTAGGCGTCGATCCGGCGGTCAATTTCGAAGCCGAGGTGGCGGTAGAAGTCCAGTGCGTCCTGGTTCGTCGCGCGCGCGTGACAGCTCACGGTCCGGTAGTCCTCGGCGACGGAGGCGACCAGCCGTTTCCCGAAGCCCTCGCCTCGGTAATCATCGGCCACGGCGAGGAAGAGGATGTAGCCGTCGCGCCGAACGGCGGCAAACCCGATCAGGCTGTCGTCCCGGCTCCGGTCGACGTACGCATAGACCGTCGAGCGCTCGTACGCGTTCCGGAAGAAGCTCCGCCGTTGGCGGAGGACGCCCTCGGCCTGCTTGATCTCCTCCTTCAGGCGCCAGGCGTCCTCGAGGAGTGTGTCTTCCCCGGGATCGACAACGATGCGTTCGACGTTGACACTCACTACGGGTGCATACGCGGGCCGGCAAATATAATACCACGGGCGGTTTCCGGCGATCGGTCCCGGTCTGACCACAAGGCTTTCGCCCGTTTCGGCCGTCATTTGTGGCATGGACGGCGCGCTCGCGGTGGGACGTGGGGAGGCTGTAGACGGCGAGAAATCGGAGGACAGCGGGAGCGAGGCACCAGTCGGTGAAGGGGGGAGCTCGAAGACCGGCGAGGGCCCAGTCGGGCGGGTGTCCGGCGGATGAGTTACACGCTCCGGGACCACACCGCCGACGTGGCCGTCGAGGCGACCGGCGGGACGCTCGGCGACCTCTTTGCGGCAGTCGCCGACGGCATGGCAGCCGCCCAGTGCGAGGACGTTCCGGCGGCCGGGGGCGAGCGCCAGGAGGTATCGGTCACTGCCGAGGGCCGGGAGGCACTGCTATTCGACTACCTCGACCAACTGATCTACGAGCGGGACGTCGAGGGCGTCCTCCCGGTCGATAATCAGGCGACAGTTCGGGCGCCTGGGGACGAGACGCAGGCCGTGGCCGGGGAGTCCGGCCGCAAGTCCGTCGAGGACCCCGCAAACACCGTCGAAGAGCCCACCGCAAACACGGGCGACGACGCTCCGGACGGTGGCGGTACGCCCTGGCACCTGGACGGGAGCTACCGGGGCGTCCCGCTCGCCGACGTCGTCGCCCGCGATCTCAAGGCCGTCACGTACTCCGAGATGGTCGTCGAGGAGCGGGCCGACGGCTGGTTCGCCTACGTCGTCTTCGACGTCTGACCGTGCGGGAAGTGAGTGGTGCCGGTCCTGGCCGCTGGCGGTCGGCGAACCTTCTTTTAGCGTCACGCTCCAGGGTATCCCATGACCACGTTCGACGCCGGGCCGGTCACGCTCGAGAAACTCAGGGACAACGTCTGGGAGATTCCCCAGGAGGGGGACATGCGCGTGCCGGCGCGGGTGCTCGCCAGCGAGGCGCTTCTCGAGGAGATCGCCGAGGACAGGACCCTCGAGCAACTCCGAAACACGACCCACCTCCCCGGCGTCAAAAAGTTCGCGGTGTGCATGCCCGACGGCCACCAGGGCTACGGCTTTCCCGTCGGCGGGGTGGCCGCCATCGATGCGGAACACGGCTGTATTAGCCCCGGAGCGGTCGGCTACGACATTAATTGCGGAGTGAGAATGGTGAAAACAAACCTCACCTACGACGACGTCACCGGCCACGAGGAGGAGCTCGTCGACCAGCTCTTCGCCAACGTCCCCTCTGGCCTGGGTGGGGGCGGGGTCTACGAGGGCTCGACGGCGGACATCGACGCTATCCTCTCCCGCGGCATGGACTGGTCCCTCGAGGAGGGGTTCGCCGTCCAGGACGACCTCGAGCACTGCGAGGACGAGGGGTACCGGCCCGAGGCGAACCCCGACAAGGTGTCCCAGAAGGCAAAGGACCGGGGGAAGAACCAGGTCGGTTCCCTGGGATCGGGGAACCACTTCCTCGAAGTCCAGCGGGTCACCGACGTCTACCGGACGGACGTCGCACGGGAGTTCGGTCTCGAGGAGGACCAGGTCGTCGTCCTCATCCACTGCGGGTCGCGCGGGCTCGGCCACCAGGTGTGTACGGACTACCTCCGGGACATCGAGCAGACCCACGCGGGGCTCCTCGAGGAGTTGCCCGACAAGGAACTCGCGGCGGCCCCGGCTGGCTCCCAGCTCGCCGAGGACTACTACGAGGCGATGTGTGCGTCGATCAACTTCGCCTGGGTGAACCGCCAGCTCGTGATGCACCAGACCAGGCGGGTCTTCGAGAAGGTCTTCGACCGGGACTGGGAGGACATGGGGATGCATCTCCTCTACGACGTGGCACACAACATCGCGAAGCGGGAGACCCACGACGTCGGCGACGGCGAGGAGGCCGAGGTCTTCGTCCACCGCAAGGGCGCCACGCGGGCCTTCCCGGCAGGCCACCCCGAAGTGCCGTCGGCCTACCGGGACGTCGGCCAGCCGATCATCATCCCCGGGAGCATGGGCTCGGGCAGCTACGTCCTCCGGGGCGGGGAGCAGTCGTTCGCGGAGTCCTTCGGATCGACCGCTCACGGGGCGGGTCGGTTGATGAGCCGGACACAGGCGAAACAGGAATACTGGGGCGAGGACGTCATGGACGACCTGCGCGACCAGGATCACGTCTACGTCAAGGCCCAGAGCGGCGCGACCGTGGCCGAGGAAGCCCCCGGCGTCTACAAGGACGTCGACGAGGTGGTCAGGGTCTCGGACGAGCTGGGGATCGGCGACCGCGTCGCACGGACCTTCCCGGTCTGCAACATCAAGGGCTGAATCTCCGACAGCGTTCCTGGCGCTGCTACCCGGCCCGGACCGCCCATCGCTGTGATCACGGCAGCCGCCGGGGTTATTTAAGCTCCGGCTCGAGCGCCCGGAGCGAATCCCGGCAGTAAGCCCTTTGTCGAACGGGGCCGCACGGAAGATATGATCGACGAGACAGCCGAGGAGATCGCGGACATGCAGACGCACAGCTCCTCGGTCGTCGCCGTGAAGGCAGCCAGGGCCCTCCGCTCGCTGGCCGAGCAGGACGCCCCCTCGGTGGACGAGTACTGCCGCTCTCTGGAGCGGAACAGCCGAGCGCTCCGGCGCGCGAACCCCTCCCACGCCTCGCTACACAACACCCAGGAGGAGATCGTCAGTGCGGTCATGGAGGCCGACCCCGCGTCCGTCGAGGAGGCCCAATCCCTCACGCGCGAGGCGGCCTCCGGGGTCGTCAGACGAGTCGAGGAGGGCAAGGACCGAGCGGCTGCGGCAGCCGCCGATTTCCTGGCCGAGGAGGAGACCTTACTGACCCACGACTACTCCACGACGGTCCTCTCTGCCATCACGCGAGCCGTCGAGGAGGGCGGCGAGTTCACCGTCTACGTCATGGAGGCCCGGCCCCGGTACCTCGGCCGGAAGATGGCCCGCAGGCTGGCAGCGCTGGAGAGTGTCGACACCAGGCTCATGGTCGACAACACCCACGGCCACGTCATGCCAGAGATCGACCGGGTGGTCGTCGGAATGGACTGCATCGTGGAGGACACGCTCTACAACCGGGTCGGGACATACCCGCTCGCGACCACGGCGGCCGATCGCGACGTTCCGATCACCGTGCTCGGTTCGGCCGCAAAGATCGTGAACGGCGGCTTCGCCTTCCGTAACGAGGAGCGGGCAAAGAGCGAAGTGATGCTCGAACCCGCGGAGGGCTTCGACATCGTCAACCCGGCCTACGACGCCACGCCGACGCGACTGCTCGACACGCTCGTGACCGACGAGGGCATCACGGAGTTCTGACCGGTGGTCACCGTCGCTGGCTGGGGCGAGCCGTCAGCTCGACCGTCGCTTCGAGCACCCGGTCCCATCCGGCAAATTGCCTCGACACTTCCTCGTGGATGGTCGCCCCGTCACCTCACCGCGGCTGGGCGCCACAAACTCATCGAGGCTGATCGCCACGAGACCGATACTCAGCGCCGCTCGTCGAACGACCGCCAGGTTTGAGGGACGGCTCCGGCGCTCAGCCAGCGAGTTCCGATCCGGGTTCGGCAGACCGGGCACCGGAGCGAGACCAGGTTCGCGCGGTCCAGGGCGACGATCCAGTCGCCGTTGGCCGGACTATCGTGACCGCAACGGGGACAGGTCAGTGTCCCGTTCCGGTGGCGGTGACTACCCCGGGATGCGGGGCCCGATCCGGATTCGACGGAGGTGGTTGCAGGGGTCATCGTGTACCGGACCTCCCTGGAAGGGCATGAGCCTGGTTTCATGTGGGGGCAGATAGCGCCGTGAAATGGTGTTCACACCCGCAAAACCCGGCGTCACGGGGGGTCAGGAGACTGCGCTCGTGTGAGGCCCCGGGTCCAGGTCGGACGGCGACAGGGTACGTCGGGATCCGGGCGATCGGGGTACATCCGGGGGAATCCCCACAATCACTGTCCAAGACGGCCGCTCGTCATGTCCCAACCCTTTTTTCGGCAGCCAGTGTGGTCGACTCATGGTCGGCCAGCCTTTGGCAGCGACGGTGACCCCGTCGGAGGGACCCATTCCGAGGCCTGCGTGGCTCCCCGACTGGGTCCCTGGGTGGCTCCCCGATTTCGTCGCGACGATTGTCGTGGTCGTCCTCGCCTGGGTGGTCGCCCGGCTGCTGGTCAGGCTGTTCAATCGGCGCATCGCGAGGCGGTACGGACGGCCGAGCATCACCAGAACTCTCCTCCGGGGGATCAGGATCGGTGTCTACGTGATCGCCCTCCTTGCCATCCTGCGGATCCACGGCCTGGACCTCGGCAATATCGCACTCTCGGTGACGGTGTTCTCGGCCGTGATCGGAGTCGTCCTCGCGCCGATCATCGGGAGTTACATCAGCGGCATGTTCCTGCTCGCCGACCAGCCCTACGAGATAGGCGACATGGTCGAATTGCCCGACCGGAACCAGCGCGGCTTCGTCGAGGACATCACGCTGCGGTACACGAAGATCTTCACGGTGGACAACACCTTCGTGGTGATTCCGAACGGCTCGATCCGCGAGCGGGACGTCATCAATTTCTCGGCCGAGGACCCCCGGACGCGCCGCTCGATCGAAGTCCTCGTCACCTACGAGAGCGACCTCGAGGAGGCCCGGGAGCGCATCGAGAACGCTGCCCGGCAGGTCGACTCCGTCATCGGGGGTGGGCCCGATATCCGCATTGGCGCGTCACGGTACCCGGCTTCCCCCCAGTGTCTCGTCTCCTCCTTCGCGACCAACGGCGTCCTGCTGAAACTCCGGTACTGGGTGTCCGAACCGTACCGCCTGCCCACCATCAGGTCCCAGGTCCAGCGGGAAATCGACGCGGCCCTCGCCGACGTCGACGTCGAGTACGCGTACCCGCATTCCCACCTCGTTTTCGACGACACGAGCGGTGAGATTCGCGTGGTTGCGGGGGCGGAGGGGGACGTCGACGAGAACGCGGAGGAGCCCGCCGGCGAGGACGCCCACGAGGCGTAGACGGGTGGGCGGAACCGGTATCGCGAGGCCGAACGGCCGCATGGCTCCTGGGATATGACGAACTGCACCGGTACCGGGTGGACCGAAGTCGTCGGCTCGGTGGGGGGGATCCGGGCCCCCTAATCGGCGCTGACCGTCACGACGTCGGCGTCGAGTTCGGTCTGAAGGTAGTCCTGGACGTCCGGATCGTCGATGAGTCGTCGGATCATTGCCCGCCACCGGCCGACCTGTTTCTGGCCGATCACGACGACGTCGGCCTCCTCCGCCGCGACCTCCTCGAGGATGGTCTCCTCGACGAGGAGACCCCGTCGGACGAGATAGCTCGCATTGGGGACCCGCCCGAAATCCTCCTCGACGGCCCGCTTGAGGTCCCGGCGGGTGACCGAGCGGGAGGCCTGGTAGGGATTGACGTGGAGGACTGTGAGCGACGCGTCCCGTTCGTCCGCGATCCGGATTGCCTCCCTCAAGGTCGCTCGCGAATGGTCGGAGAGCGGATACCGAACCGGGACGACGACGGTCTCCATCACACCTTCCAAGCCGTCGACGGGGTTCATGCGTTTCGATGTTCGGTGGCGCCGATCGGGAACGCCGGGGTCGTTTGAGGGCCGGCGCACCCGAGTGGATAGCCCCTATGTTCGTCGTCCGGATAGTGGTCTGTGATGGCGGTCACGGACGGGGACGGACCGACGCTCTTCGTCGCGTCCGACGAGGCAGAGCGCGGCGAGCAGGATCCGTTTTAGGTGGTCTACCGCAGTGAGGCCAGGGAAATTCGATGGGGCTTCTGGTGTAGTAACTGCAATACGCTCCCCGTTGCCGTCGGTACGATGGGTCGCATCCGGTGTACCGTCTGTGGCCCCCGCCACCGGGGCGAGGAGTGGGACGCCGGACACGAGTGAGCCAGGTGGGAGGACGGGCCCCCGGGTGAGCCAGGCGGGAGGTGGTGTCCACGAGTCAGGCAGGTGAGCGGTGGTGTCCGCGAGTCAGGCAGGTGGGGGACGGCGTCAACGAGCCGACAGGGACGGCCCCACGCGACAGTCGAACGACCGAGTCCCAGATCCGCATCGCGTGAGAATCAGGGGGGTACGTTTTTAACCCAGCCACTGGTATGCGTTGACAGATGGGTACTGTTACCACATCGCTTCGTAGGCGCGCACAGTCCATCTTCGACGACCTGGGGTACACGGTTTCTCCGAACGGGGGTGAGTTACGCGCCCGACGCAAGTGGCGGGTGGTACAGGTGACACCGATGCCCGAGCCCGGCGAACCGCCGATGTCGGGCGGGATGCGCTGTTTCGTGACCTGGGCCGACCGCGTCGACCCCCTGCAAGTGCGGGTGACCCGGGCCGACCCCGACTACGAGTGGGCCATCATCGGCATCGAACGGGAGTGCGAGGACTACATCGTCGCCTGACGCCGTAAGTCACGCTCCCACGGGGCTGAAGGGTGGGAGGCATCGAGACACCACCGTCTCTGCTCGTGAGGCCGCCACGAGCGACTTATCTCCTCGGGGACCCAAATCCGCGCGATGTTCGTCGGGCACGGCGTCCTCGCTTTCGTCATCGTGGCGTGGCTCGCCCGCGCGCTCGGCCGGCCGGTCCGGGAAGCTGTGGCTCTGGGGCTCCTCGCGGCCGCCTTCGGGACGCTCCCGGACGTCGACATGCTGTACGCCCCGCTCGGCCTGCTTTCCGGCGTTGGCTCCGTGGCGGGCGCGTCGGCCGCCTTCTGGGAGTCCGCCGCATCGGTTCACCGGACTGCGACGCATTCCCTGGTCGTCGGTGCGCTCGCGACCATCGCCGTCGCGGCCTGGCAGCCGCACTCGCGACGACCTGCCGGCCGGGTTCCGACGGCTGGCCTCTCGTCGCTGATACCCGCGGCAGTCGCTGCGCTGCTCGTCCTCGTTGCCGCGGAGACGGGTGGCCTGGTCGGGGCCCTGATCGTCGCGGTGTTCCTGGGTGGCGCCTTGGGCCTCACGACGCTCGCACTGCGGGCAGATCTGCCGCGACGCTGGATCGTCGTCGGCGCGGGCGTCGGCCTCCTCACACATCCCTTCGGCGACCTCCTGACCGGGACGCCGCCAGGATTCCTGTACCCGTTCGAGCTCGCGCTCCTCGACGGCCGGATCGTCCTCGCTTCCGATCCGACAGTCAATCTGCTGGCAGTCTTCTTCGTCGAACTCGCCGTCATCTGGGCCGGCCTGTTTACCGTCGCGCGGTTCCAGGAATGGCGGCTCGGCTGGCGGGTCCATCCCGGTGCGGCCCTCGGGGTCGGGTACGCCCCAATCCTCGTCGCGGTACCGACACCCTCGATCGACGCCGCCGCCCCCTTTGTGGTGACTGTGCTCGCCGTCGGGTTGGTGGGTGCCCCGCTGGCCGTCCGGAATCGGGACGGCCGGTGGTGGGATGCCGTCGTGACGGCGACGTCGGCGGTGACGGTCGCGGGGCTGGCCTATCTTCTGGCCTACATCGCTGTCTAGCACCCGGTCGGGGTGGCCGAGACGTGGCGACATGCTTTCCCGCCGGCGGGCCGTGCGGCAGACCATGGCAGACGTCGCCAGGCTCCTCAGAGACGCCGAACTCAATGCGGCTATCGCCTGGGCGCTGGTGCTCGTCATGGCGGCGACGGTGGCGCTCTCGGTCCTGACCGGCAATCTGGTCTGGAGCGGCTTCGCGGCGACGGTCGTCGTCGTCGCACTTCTCCCACCGCTGGTCCGGCGCTCCCCGCGCGTGATGCTGCCCTGGGAGATCCTGCTCTTCGCCGGGCTTCCGATACTCGGCCGGAGCGTTCTGCCGGTCCCCCAGTTCGGCCTCGCGACGACCTACCTCTCGGTCGCGGCGTTTGCTCTTGTCGTCGCTGTCGAACTCCACCTCTTCACTGCCGTCAAGATGTCCCCCGGCTTCGCCGTTCTGTTCGTCGCCGTGACGACCATCGCCGTCGCCGGGGTGTGGGGCGTCGTCCGGTGGCTCGCCGATCTGTACCTGGGGACGACCCTCCTCCTCGTACCCGGGCGGACCGAACTAGCGATCGAGCGGGCGCTCATGATAGAGTTCGTCGTCGCGACGGTCATCGGCGTCCTCGCCGGGATCGTCTTCGAGTACTACTTCCGGCGCCAGACCTCGGTCCTGGCACGGGTTCCGGAGGAGACGACTGAATGAGATTCCGGGCGCGGATCGGTCTCAGCGACCGTCGGAAACGACAGGCGACCTGGCTGATGGAGGTCGTCCTGGTTGGAATCCTTCTCCTCGGCCTCTGGCAAGGCAGCGCGACCATCGTGGTGAACGCCCTCGTGGCTCTCGGCGTCGCACAGCTCCCGCCGTTGCTGGAGCGGGACCTGGACATTCCCCTCGATCCGGTCCTCGCACTCTGGCTAACGGCCGCCGCCTTCTTCCACGCACTGGGCGTGATCGTCCCGCCGGGCGGCGGGACGCAGACGATCTATGGGTCGATCGAATGGTGGGACCACTTTACCCACACGCTCTCGGCGTCCGTGGTCGCTGGCGCCGGTTACGCGACGGTTCGCGCCCTGGATGCCCACTCCGACCGGATCCTCCTGCCTGGCCCCTTCGTCTTCGTGTTCATCTTGCTGTTCGTGATGGCCTTTGGCGTCGTCTGGGAGGTCCTCGAGTTCCTCCTCGGGCTGGGCGCCCGCCTGGTCGGGAACCAGACACTCCTCACCCAGTACGGCCTCGAGGACTCGATGGTCGACCTCCTGTTCGACATGCTCGGTGCCGTCGTTGTCGCCACCTGGGGGACCGCGCACCTGGCGGATCTCTCCGGCAGAATCGAGGAGTTTCTCGCGGCCAGGACGAACTGAAGACCGGGGGCCCGGCTGGAGGCAACCAGACCGGTATGGCGGTCGCCCCGCGCCGATAGACCTCCAGAGCGGGGCTCCCGCCGGGGTTAGCGACCTACGTCCGGAAGCTCTCGCCGCAGCCGCACTCGCTGACGACGTTCGGGTTCCGGACGTGGAACCCTTCCCCCTGGAGGCCACCGTCGAAGGCCAGGACCGAACCCTCGATGTAGTCGAGACTCGCCGGGTCGACCAGGACGCGAAGGCCCTGGTGCTCGAAGACCGCGTCGTCATCCTCCGTCTCGTGTTCGAACCGCATTCCGTAGGACAGGCCAGCGCAGCCGCCCTGTTTGACAAACAGGCGGAGGCCGCCGGCGTCGGGGTCCATTCCCTCCCCGTCCATCAGGTTCAGGGCCTCCTCGGCGGCCGCTTCGGTCACGCCCACTGTGGTTCGTTCAGGATCGGGCTCGACCTGCTCCGTGCTCATACAGCACCCCTGGGTCCGATGCATGTTAACTGTGACGCCGCCGGCACCCGGATACGTGCCAACCCGTACCTCGTCACGCCACCGGTCCCCTGCTACCGGTACAGTTAGGGCGCTTCCGACCCGCGTTCGGATCATGGGCGAGCCAGCCATGACGCGGTTCCCGGTACCGGATCACGAGGACCTCCCCGAGGACCTCCGCGAGCGCATCGAGGAGGAATCCGAGCGAGCGGGCTTTACGCCAAACGTCTTCGACGCCTTCGCGTACCGTCCGGATCAGTTCCGCCCCTTCTTCGCGTACTACGACGCGATCCACGAGGCGGGGGCACTCGAACCCGAAGAAATCGAGATGATCGTCGTGGCCGTCAGCGGGGCCAACGACTGCCTGTACTGCGTGGTTGCCCACGGCGCACTCCTGCGGATCTACGCGGAGGATCCCTACCTCGCCGAGCAACTGGCGACCAACCACCGCACGGCGGACATTTCCGAAGCCCACCGTGCGATGTGCGACGTGGCAGTGAAGCTGACCGAGTCCCCTGCCGAAGTCGAGGCCGAGGACCTCGAGGGGCTCCGCGAGCACGGGTTCAGCGACGAGGCTATCTGGGACGTCGGCGCGACGACGTCGCTGTTTAACCTCTCGAACCGGATGGCCCACTTTGCCGACATGCGGCCGAACGAGGAGTTTTACGGGATGGCCCGCGAGTAAACCCAGACGGCGACTGAGGGCCCGATCAGACACCCTCTCCGACGGCCACCGACGTAGTGCCTGGTGGGTCGAGTCCTGGTCCTCGTAATCACGGCTGGATTCACCGGGATGGGGCTCGCCGAAGGGCCGGATTCGGCCCACGCACTTTTTATTTTAGCCCACTCTAATGAGGCACATGCTGAGCCCCAAGATGGAGGACTACCTCAAGGCGATCTACGACCTCCAGCGGACCTCCGACGGTCCGGTCGCAACATCGGCAATCGCCGACCACCTCGACGTCACGCCGCCCACCGCGACGAGCATGATGGAGACGCTCGAGGAGCAGGGGCTGGTGGACCGGGAGAAGTACAAGGGCGTCGTCCTGACGCGGGACGGCGAGACGGTGGCCCTCGAGGTCCTCCGGCACCACCGGCTGCTCGAGAGTTTCCTCTCCGAGCACCTGGGGTACAGTCGGGCGGAGGTTCACGACGAAGCCGACAGGCTGGAACACCACATCAGCGAGGCCTTCGAGGACCGCGTCGCCGACGTGCTGGGCGACCCGGAGGTCGACCCCCACGGCGATCCGATTCCGCGGGACTCTCTCGACCCGGTGGAGGAGGACGTGGGTGAGACTCTCGGCAGTCGCGCGGAGGGTGATCGAGTCGTGGTGCGACGCGTCCGGGACCGAGACGCGGCGGAACTCGAATACCTGGAGGACCATGGGATCACACCGGGTACCAACCTGACCGTCGAGGAGGTGGCACCCATCGGGATGCTCACGCTGCGTTTCGCCGACGGCCGAAGGGTCTCGCTGCCCGAGGACCTGGCGAACTCGATCCGCGTCGACGTCGAAGCGGAACCGGGCGATGAGGCACACCGGACCGTCTGAAGGCCTCCCCAACGGCGCTGGCGGGGTGTGGGCGCTGTCGTCCTCGAACTGGACCACTCGTTCTCGGACTGGGGCGGGGCCGGTTTTTTCGGCTGGGCCAGTATCTGCGAGGCTATCATTCATCCGCGATCGGTATCACGCGGGCG
>JAZKTI010000203.1:0-4828 GCA_036625635.1 Haloarculaceae archaeon | reverse complement strand
GTTCGCCATAGAGATTATTCACACTCCAAATATTCAAATCTTTCCTTTTGTACTACGCCGACCGCCTAAAAGGTGGCGGTGCAGCCGCCACGCAGGCCCTATCCGAGCGACCGGAGGGTGCGAAGATACCCTGCTCAGCGACCGCGACAGCGAGGCCGAGCGGGGCGTGGTTCTCGCTTCGCTCGAACTACGGCCGGGTCGAGCGGCGAAGCCCGCGAGGCCGAGCGAAGCGAGGCCTCGGATTGGCGAACCGGAGAGCGAAGCGAGCCGGTGAGCCGCGAGACAGCGAGCCCACGTTGCGTGCGAACTGCGTCCCCGTGAGCGAGTGAAACGCGCGAACGAGGTTCCCCCGAGGGAGCGTGGGATCGAGGGGGAACTCGTCAGAGCTTGCTCTGACGGTGGCTCGAGAGAACTCCTTCTCTCGGCAAGCGAAGCGAGCCGTGAGCGAGCGAGGTGAGGGCTTGCTGGCTGTTTGCGGGTGCGGTTGCAGTCACAGCAATTCCAGAGATCGCGGTGAGGGCTTGCTGGCTGTTTGCGGGAGAAGGCTTCTATTGGTCGATTCCGAACCTCTAAACAAGGCCCTGATCCCCCATGTCAGAGCCGGTGGCGAAACTCGCCGAGGGTCGGAAAGACGAGCGTTTCGTCGGCGCGATCGTCCCGCACGACCGGCGCGAGCCGGTCGGCACCCTGGCACAGCGGTGCCTGGAAGTCCCCCGGGCCCATGTCGTTGACGGCCACGCCCCGCAGGAGGCGGTTGAACGCCGGCAGCATGATCAGCCCGGGGGTCTCCTCGCTCCCATCGTTGGCCTCCGTCCGCGTCTCATGCTCGTCGTCACGGCCACGATTCCCCCCATCGCCGGCACCTGCCCGGGTCGCCTCGCTCGCGATCGGGCCCGAACCGAAGAGGAAACACGGGCGCCGCCGGCCCTCGATTTCGATGGTCGGGTGGTCGTGTCCGACGACGTAGCGGCTCGCCGAGACCGCCGGCGCCCGGTGGCCGTGACAGATCACGGTATCACCGACCCGGTAGTGGTCAGGAGTCGCGCCGTCGTAGACGCCCTGGAGCATCGTATCGTGGTTTCCGGGGGTCACGACCAGATCGGCGTCAACAGTCGCTACGGCCTCCTCGATGCCTGCCAGGGTGTCTTCGACGGCCCGCGGGATGGTCCGGAAGGAATGGAGGAGGTCCCCGGCGACGACGACCTCCCGGGGGTCGTGGGCCGAGAGCAGGGACCGAAGTCGGTCCAGCATGTCGGCGCCGTCACCCACGGGGAGTTCGAACCCACCGCTCGTCCCTTTACCCAGGTGGAGGTCGGCGACGACGAGGACGTCCTCGAGGAGCAGCGCGCGGTCCCGAAACCGCACGTCGGGCGGCACGTCCATGACCCGCCTCGGCACTGGATGCCCAAAGGGGTTTGGAGTGGGTTTTTCCCCCGCCGGCGTAATGACACCAGCATGGTCGACCTCCTGGAGTCACAGCGCGATGCGACCCGGTTCCGGGTCCTCGTCGAGATCGCGGACCGCCAGCCGGCGGTCAGCCAGGGGGAAATCGCCGACGCCGTGGGGGTGACGAGCCAGGCGGTCAGCGAGTACATCCGCGAACTCGTCGGGGAGGAGCTCGTCGAGAAGGAGGGGCGGTCCCGATACCGGGTGACCCAGGAGGGGGTCGACTGGCTCTTCAGCGCCGCCAGCGGGATCCGCGGGTTCCTCGACCACGTCACCGAGGACGTCCTGGGGGGCGTCCTCGAGGACGCGGCCATCGCGGACGAGCGGATCGAGGAAGGCGAGACGGTCACGCTGACGATGGCGGACGGCCTGATGCACGCCGCGCCCGGCGAGGAGGGCGAGGCGACGGGAATCGCGACCACGTCGGCAACGCCGGGCGACGTGGTGGGCGTGACCGGATTCGAGGGCGTCATCGACTTCGAGCCCGGCCGGGTGACCGTCCTGACGATCCCACCGGTCCGGTCGACGGACCGACCGGCGATCGACGACCTCGGCACCGGTTGCGAGGGTGCCGACGTCGTCTGTGCCTCGGGGGCCGAGGCCGTGGTCGCCCTCGAAGACGCCGGGGTGTCGGTGATGACCTGGCTGGCCCCCGGGGAGGTCGCCGCTGACGCCGCGACCAGAGGGCTCGACGCCGTCGTCGTCACGACGACGGACACCCTCGGGCGGGTGACCGGTGCGCTCCGGGACGAGGGCGTTGCCTACGAGGTGACGGAGTGAGCCCGCGAGGACGGGACACAGCACGATGCCGGCCTGGCCACAGCACGAGACCGGCCTGGCGTCACAGCGTGATACCGGCCTGGCCACAGCACGAGACCGGCCTGGCCACAGCACGAGACCGGCCTGGCGTCACAGCGTGATACCGGCCTGGCCACAGCACGAGACCGGCCTGGCCACAGCACGAGACCGGCCTGGCGTCACAGCACGACGAAGGCCGGCAGATAGAGGAGGATACAGACGACCGCAACCCGGCGGCCGATGCCCCGACGCCAGTACATCAGAGCGAGGACGATGAGTGAGACGGCCATCATGTAGAGAATCGAGTTGGCGACTTGCGGGTCCGTGACCGCGACGTCGGCGACGAGCGCACCGATGCCCAGCGAGAAGACGGGATCGGTGATGTTGCTCCCGAGGAGGGCGCCGACGGAGATGCCCCCGGCGCCCCGGTGAGCGGCGAGCCCCGCGACGACGAGTTCCGGCGCGGTCGTGCCGAGACCGGTCAACAAGCCCAGCACGTACTCGGGGATGCCGATCATCGCCGCCAGGGCGATCCCGTTGTCGACCATCACATGTCCCCCCACCACGACGAGTACGAGGCCCCCGAGGATCCAGGGGACCGTCTCGCGTGGTCCCTTGCGCTCTTCGAGAACCTCGCCGGTCACCTCCTCACCCCCCTCGTGGGAGTAGAGGTCGTGGACGAACACGGCGTAGGCGACCATCATCAGCAGACCCTCCGACCGCGTTACGACGCTGTCCTCGAGGGTGAGATACATGATGACCATCGCCAGGACCATCGCGCCGCCGTAGATGAGCACGTTGCGACGGCCAGCGACGATCGGCGCGATGAGCGCCACGAAGCCGACGGCGAGTGTGATCTGTGCCGTCTCGGAGCCGACGATGTTGCCGACGACCATGTCGCCCGCACCGTACCACGCGCCGTAGAGCGAGGTCGTCATCTCGGGCACGGAGGTGCCGATCGAGACGACCGTCACACCGACGAAGAACGCCGAGAGTCCGTAGTAGAGCGCGAGTTCGCCCGCCGCCTCGATGAGTCGGTCGGAGCCGCTCACCAGGACGGCGAGTCCGCCGACGAAGAGGAAGAGTTCGACGAGCATCGAGTCGAACTGGGAGCGCGAGCGGCCTAAAACCAGGAGCGTGGACCCGCCTAATGGGAGCAGCCCGCCTGCACCCTGGGCCCGTGGAGAGTCGGCGAAACCGTCACCCCAAATGCAGTCCCCACGGAGGCCGGCGTTCGGTGGGGGCCCACCACCGGCCGGGCGCCGCCGTCCCCAGGCACCGACACCGCATGAGTTATCGGGGCGGCGGCCGCTCACCCCGACATGACCGGATTCTCGACGCGGGTGGAGCAGGTCTCCATCAGCGGCATCCGCGAGGTGTTCGAGGCCGCGGGCGAAGACGCCATCAACCTCGGCCTCGGCCAGCCGGACTTCCCGACGCCGGACCACGCCTGCGAGGCGGCCGTCGAGGCCATTCGCGCTGGCGAGGCCGACGCCTACACGTCGAACAAGGGGACAGCGAGCCTCCGGGGGGCCATCGCCGACAAACACGCTCGCGACAACGACCTCGACGTCGACCCCGGGCACGTCATTGCGACCGCGGGCGGGAGCGAGGCGCTCCACATCGCCCTCGAGGCCCACGTCGACACCGGACAGGAGGTGATCGTTCCGGACCCGGGCTTTGTCTCCTACGAGGCACTGACCCACATCGCCGGCGGCGAACCCGTCCCGGTCCCGCTCCGCGAGGACCTGACGCTGGACCCGGCAGCCGTCGAGGACGCCGTCACGGAAGACACGGCAGCCTTCGTCGTCAACAGCCCGGCGAACCCGACCGGTGCGGTCCAGTCACCCGGGGACATGCGTGCGTTCGCCGACATTGCCGACGAGCACGACGTCCTCTGTCTCAGCGACGAGGTCTACGAGCACATCGTCTTCGGTGGCGAGCATCGCTCGCCCGCCGAGTTCGCGAATACCGACAACGTCCTCGTGGTCAACGCCTGCTCGAAGACCTACTCCATGACCGGGTGGCGACTCGGCTGGGTGACGGGCTCGGAACGGCGGATCGAGCGGATGCTCCGAGTCCACCAGTACGGCCAGGCCTGCGCCACGGCGGCCGCCCAGCACGCCGCCGAGGCCGCGCTCTCGGGGCCACAGGATCGCGTCGGGGAGATGGTCGCCGCCTTCGAGGAGCGCCGCGACGTCCTCCTGGACGGACTCGTCGACGCGGGCCTCGAGTGCCCCACCCCGCAGGGGGCCTTTTACGCGATGCCGAAGGTGCCCGAGGGCTGGGTCGACGAGGTCATCGACCGCGGGGTCGTCGTCGTCCCCGGCGAGGCCTTCGGTGAGCACGGTCGGGGGTACGCACGCATCTCCTACGCGACGGACGTAGAGACGATCACGGAGGCGGTGGAAGTGATGGACGCGGCGACGCAGGCACTCAGGTAGGCCTGTGGGTTTTCGACACAGCTCGACCCGGGTGGCCCTTGCCCCTTCTCGCCTGCTCCTTCGCCCGTCCGTTTCCCCCTTGCCCCTTCGCCCGTCCGTTAGCCTCATACCCCACCCCCCGAACCCGCACCGCAAACCCC
>JAZKTI010000202.1:0-4867 GCA_036625635.1 Haloarculaceae archaeon | reverse complement strand
CCGGCCAGGACGAGTTCCGGCCGCGGACGCTCCCGGAGTGCCAGGACCACCGCGACGGTGGCCAGGGCGAGGACCGCGGCGAGGGCCTCGACGCTCGCGAACCGCGTGTAGTAGACCAGCAGGGGCGCCAGGGCGAGGAGGCCGGCGAGGGCAACGACCTCCGTAGCGTCGAGGCGGCGGCGGAAGGCGAGGGCCCCGACCGGGAGCACTCCGCCGGCCAGGGCCACCGGCGCCCTGATGGCGAGGTCGGTCGTCCCGAGCACGCCCGTCGAGAACCGGCCCAGGACCTGGAGGAGGGAGCCGCCGAGGGCCGGATTCGCGGTGTAGGCCCCGGATCGGGCGTAGTCGGCGATCCACCAGCCCAGGCGGGCCTCCTGCCAGTGGGCCACGCGCGCCCCGAGGTCGAAGAAGCGCAGGCCGAGCGCCAGGAGGGCGAACGCGAGGACGATCGCCGTGAGCCGATCTCGGGCGAGGAGCGGGCCCCGCTCTGCTCTCCGGGAGGCGTCGTCGACCTCGGGGCCCGCATCGGCCGCTGGTTCCCTGTCGTCCACGCGGACCTCGTCGGCCTCGGGGTCCGCGTTGGCGTCTGGTTCACCACCGGTGTCAGGGACCCCATCGGCACCGGGAGCAGCCTCCGGGTAGCCAGTGCCGTCACCGTCGCCGTCTCTCCCTCCCTCTCCGGGCCTCTCCGTTTCGGCCTGTTCTGGGCGTCCCCCGTCAGGGGTGTCCCTGGCCGGGACGTCGGGCGAATCGTCGGCCAGGTCGTGTGTCGTCATCGGTGAGAGGGGTGGGGTGGTGCCAGTGTCGGTGATTGAGGCGTGTCGTGGGGGGAGAGGTCGCGTTCGGTCAGGCGCCGCCGGGACGCCAGTCCTCGTGGATCCAGAAGACGGTCTCGTACCCCCAGGCGCGCATCCGCCGCTCGATGCGGTCGTAGCCCGCCGCCTCCAGCTGCGAGGTTGGGAGCGTCGCGTCAGCGGCCGGGGCAATGATCATCGGAACCCCGGCGTCGACCTGGTCCAGCAGTCCGGTGGGCTCTCGCTCGCAGGCGACGTCGACGTCGCTGGCCGCGAAGTACCAGTTCAGCGGGAGCGTGTTGCCCCAGGGGGTGCAGTGGGGTCGGAAGTCCATGCTCGAGTTGCTTGGCGGCCACGTCGACTCGTTCTCCTTGACGAAGGCCTCACGGTCGTTGTAGGTCGTCCCGTTGTTCCCACCCCCGTAGTAGACGAGGACGTCGGGACTCCCGGTGTGGGCGGTCCCCAGTCGGCGGAAGGTCTCGGTCGCCGGCCCGAGGTCGTCGGCCGGCTGGGCGTACTGGACGAGGCGGTTGTCACGGGAGGTGTCGTCGAGGTAGACGTTTTCGGCGACGGCGTAGCCGACCCCTCCGGTCGCAAGGAGGAGGACGAACACCGCGATAGCAGCGGACAGAGTGTCGCCCGAAACCCGGGCGCTGGCGCCTCGCCGGTAGACGACCGTCAGGAGGACGGCCGCGGGGATGGCGAGCGGGAGGACGACGTGAACCGCGACCCAGGGGGCGTAGACGTCCATCCCCATCGGGTAGCCGAGGATCGAGACCAGCCCCCCGTAGCTCGCGAACATCACGAGGTTCCGGGAGGTGTCCGCCACGAACCGTTCGTAGAGGAAGCCGAGGACGCCGAAGCCGAGGACGACCGGTGCCGTCTCGTAGAGGACGCGAACGAAGGCACCGAGCCAGTCGAACAGTTTGGCCTCCATGAAGAAGACGATCTCGCGGTTGTCGTCGGCGACCTGCTGGCCGTAGTAGCCGACGAGGTCCCGCTCACCGCCGACCGCGCCCCCGCCGGTGGACGTCCAGCGAAGGAACTCCTCCGTCGCGTGGTCGAAGGTCCCGGTAACCATGCCAGCGAGTTCGCTGGGATTCCCAACCCCTTCCCAGAATCCCACGACGTCGCCGCCACCCGCCTGAGCGACGCGGTAGCCGACCTCTCCCGCGCCCCGGGGAGCGTACAGGAAGACCGTGATCGCGAGGAAGAGGGCGACCACGCCCACCGGGTGGCCAAGGTACCGTCCCGCACGCCGGACGGTCGAATCGGGGTCGCGGAGGCGGTCCCGTGGATCGGGCGGCTCCTTCGCTGCCAGTCGCTCCGGCGCCCGCAGGAGGCGCCCGAACCAGGGAGGTACCCGGCCGAGCCGCGTCGACCGGAGGTAGTCGAGGCCGCTGGCGTGGCCTTGTGGTCTGAACAGCGCGTGGTCGAGAAGGAGGGCCACGCCGCCGATCCAGGTGAGGACGTAGACGAGCGCGTTCTCCTTGCTGGCGAAGCCGAGGGCGACGAAGGCACCGCCGGCGTAGAGGTAGCGCCACCGCCTGGTGTCGTGAAACCGGACGAGGGCGGCGAAGGCGGCGAACATGAACGCCCCCACGAGCATGTCGCTACGCATGAACCGCGAGTAGTACAGCAGCGGGGCGGAGACGCCCAGCAGGAGGCCGAGGACGACCGTTTCGTCGTCCCGCAGGTGTTCTCGGAACCACAGCGCCGAGAGTGGGAGCAGGCCACCGACCATCGCGACGGGGAGACGGACCACGAAGTCCGAGGCCCCGACGATCCGGATCAACCACGCGGCCGCGTGCTGGACGAACGGCCCGTGGATGATGTGCCGGTAGGCGAAGGTCCCGGTCTCGGCGTAGTAGTTGGTCCAGTAGGCGACGCGGGCCTCGTCCCAGTGGGCCGTGCGGGCCCCCAGGAGGACGACGCGGAGGACGATGGCGAGGATGGTGACGGCGACGACGGCGCGGGTGACGGTGACCTCGAATGGCACCCTCGCGAGGAGTCGCTCGAGGAGGGTCGAGCGTCCCTCGCTGCCCTCGCCGGACTCGGCGCTCGGGGACCCGGCCATACCCCCACACAGTCCCGCCCGGGGTAAGAATCGTTTCGGTCCGGGACGTTCGGTTCGGGACGGCCGAGAACGGTAGTTCTTTTACCGCCCGCGGCCCCGGCTCAACCATGGCACAGCTCGGGCTGGTGATCGCCCAGTACGACAAGCACGGCGCCGTCATCTCGGAGATGACCGCCGCCGCCCGGGAGGCCGCCGGTGAGCGCGACGCCGAGGTATTCGAGACGGTCACCGTGCCGGGGGCCTACGACACCCCCCTTGCGGCGGACCGGCTGGCTCGTCGCGACGACGTCGACGCGGTGGCTGTCCTGGGCGTGGTCGTCACGGGCGACACCGATCACGACCAGGTGATCGCCGACGCCGCCGCGAAGGCGCTCGCGGACGTGTCCCTCGACCGGGATACGCCGGTGACGCTGGGGATCCTGGGGCCAGGCATGAGCACCGCCGAGGCCGAAGCCCGAACGAGCAAGGGCGGCGAGGTCGTCCACAGCGCACTCGACCTCGTCGAGACCCTCCCGTGACCGACGAGGTCCCACGGCCCACAGCGACTGACACATATATCCCCCAATGATTCAGCCCGAACGCACACCACAGAGCACGACCGAGGAATCCACATGACATTCGACTTCGCAGACCGCGTCGAACGCGTCGCACCGTCCGCGACCCTGGCGATCAGCAACAAGGCCGCCGAACTCGAGGCCGACGGCGTCGACGTCGTCGACCTGAGCGTCGGCGAGCCAGACTTCGACACCCCTTCGAACATCAAGCGTGCTGCCGAGGAGGCCCTCGAGGCCGGGAAGACGGGCTATACCCCCTCGAACGGGATCCCTGCGCTCCGTGAGGCGATCGCCGAGAAACTCCACGGGGACGGCCTCGACCAGTACGGGCCCGAGAACGTCCTCGTGACGCCGGGGGCCAAGCAGGCCCTCTACGAGATCTTTCAGTCGCTCGTCGACGACGGCGACGAGGTCGTCCTCCTCGATCCCGCCTGGGTGTCCTACGAGGCCATGGTGAAGATGGCGGGCGGGTCCATCGCGCGCCTCGACACCGCCCAGTACGACTTCCGCCTCGAGGACGCCCTCGGAGACCTCAACGGCCTCGTCACCGACGAGACGGAACTCCTCGTCCTCAACACGCCGGGCAACCCCCACGGCGCCGTCTACCGGGAGGGTGCCCTCGAGGGCGTCCGGGACCTCGCCGTGAGCCACGATGTCACGGTCGTCGCCGACGAGATCTACCGGGAGATCACCTATGGCGACGCGTCCCCGACCAGTATCGGGGCGCTCCAGGGCATGCGGGACCGGACCGTTACGGTCAACGGCTTCTCGAAGGCCTACGCGATGACCGGTTGGCGCCTGGGCTACTTCGCCGCTCCGGAGGCGCTGGTGGACCAGGCCGGGAAACTCCACAGCCACTCCGTCTCCTGTGCGGTCAACTTCGTGCAGCACGCGGGCCTCGAGGCCCTCGAGAACACTGACGAGGCCGTGGTCGAGATGGTCGAGGCCTTCGAGAAGCGCCGGGACTACCTGGTCGACCTCTTCGACCACCGCGGCGTCGACGTCGTCGAGCCCGAGGGGGCCTTCTACATGATGTTGCCGCTGCCGACCGAGGACGACCACGCCTGGTGCGAGGCGGCCATCGAGGACGCCCACGTCGCGATGGTCCCGGGGAGTCCCTTCGGGACGCCCGGCTACGCCCGGATCTCCTACGCGAACAGTCTGGAGCGGCTCGAGGAGGCCGTTCAGCGGCTCGACGACGCGGATCTATTGTAGACCGGCGCGCATTCGAGGTCGCTGGCTCTTGCGGTTAGACTCCACCACCGGATACTCGTCCGGTTTGGGGGGAATTCGGTCTTCTGCTCGCTTTCGGCAAGTCCCCCGCCTCACTCGCAGGTGGCGGGACCCTCCCGACCGCAGTCATTCAGAAAGCCCTCGGCCCGCTCTAGGGAGTTCTTGCCCCGGCTGCCATCGAGTACAGCCCGAACGCCCTCGGCCCGCTC
>JAZKTI010000201.1:0-4869 GCA_036625635.1 Haloarculaceae archaeon | reverse complement strand
ACGGGGAGCACTGGGACCCGTGAGCGAGCCCCGGACGGTCGAGCGGGAGGGGGCTTTCTCCTTCCTCTACACGCAAAAGTTCCCTTGTTCATTAATGCCGGCCTCCGAACGACGTGGCGGCGCAGCCTATGTGGCAGCGGCGGGGCGGCGCCGCCGTCCCGAAGTCGCGGCGCGAAGCGCCGCACTGCCGGCACGCAGCTGAGGGCGTTCTCGTTCCGATAGGTGATTCCTCCTACTGCAGAGGGGCGAAGGAATGCGATCAATGGCGTCTAAACAAGGCCCTTTCGGGCTGTTTGCCGTGCCAACTGCAGCAATTACTCGCGCGAACGGAGCGAGGGCTGTCGAGCCGATCCGAGTTCACGTTCATCACCTTCCCGATCCTGGAGTCGAACCAGGGCCGTCTACCAGCGAACCGAAGGAGCCGCTATCGGAACGCGAACGACTTCGAGCGGACCGTACCCTCGCAGTCCCCCCCCCAGCAGGGGTACAAGACCGGTCCAGGCCGCTCACTCGGCCCCCTCGTACCGCCCGAGACCGGTCTGTTCGACCGCCGCGAGCACGTCCGCAGACGTCTGCCAGGAGGCCCGGGCACAGTCCGGAAGGGTTCCCTCGCGTTCGACGTGGTCCAACAGGAACTCCCGGGTCTTGGGGTCGTTGGGATAGCCACTACCGACCCGCCCGTACTCGTCGGCGAGATCGGCGACGTGAGCCTCGCGAGCTTCCTTCGCGACGATGCTCGCTGCACCGACCAGGGGATCGCTCGCGTCAGCACCGTGCTCGGCGTGGACATCGACGGGCGCGTGGGCGGCGTCGGCGACTCGACGGCCGAAGCGGTCGGCGTCGGTGTCGCTGGCGTCGACCGTCCCAGTCAGGTCGACCCCGGCATCGATCGGTCCTTCCAGGGCGTCTGCAACCTCGAGGGATCCGGCAAGGCCGTTGCCGGCCACGGCGTCCAGCGCTTCGGCGTGGGCCGCGACGGTCAGTGAATTCATGTCGGTCCCGGGGTCGTCGATGCGGTCGACGGGGACCTCCGCGACGGCAACACGGGCGGCCACCGAACGGACCTCGGTCTCCAGCGTCGCCCGCCGGTCGGGTGCCACCGCCTTCGAGTCGCCGACGTCGTCGGGAAGCGCCCCCGGGTCTGCGGCGACCGCGGCGGCGAACATCGACCCCAGCACGGGGCCTTTCCCCGCCTCGTCGACGCCGAAGCGCATGACCGGGGCTGGGACTGGCGGGGAAATAACCGTTGCCCACCCCGCAGGCCCGCCCAGGGAAGTGGACGAGTGCAGGTGGCTGCGCTGGCGATGTTCTATCGGGCCCGGGCCTGTGCCGCGGCCGGGCCGGCCTGTGCCACACCCGGGACGGAGCGTGTGCGGGCTATACCGCACCCGGGGCAGCTGTCCGCGCGCGAGCCCGCGGAACAGCGGGCCGTTCAGTCCGGGTCGTCCGAGGAGCGACGCGGATTTGCGAGTTTCGGAGTGCCGAGCCACTCCGAGTCCGCGTCTTCGTCCGCGTCCTCGGACTCGGGCTCGTCGCCCGCCTGACGCCGCAATTCCGCGTACAAGCGTGAGAACGGCCGGTCCATGGATTCGGACATTTCGTCACTCATTGGTGGGAGCGGGGGGGTCAATATCCTTCACCCCGGAGCGAAAGTAGTCCGGGTGCTCGAAGGGCCCGTCCTCGCCGGTGACCGCGAGGACGTCAAGGGCTGCGACGCGGGCGTCGACGCCGAGTTCGCCCGCGAGGCTGGGCGTCGTGCGGCCATCGTCGCCGCTGACGAGTTCCTTGACGTACAGCCCACCCTCGCCGTGGACCTCGACGGTCGCCGCTGTCGACGCTGTCGACGCCACCTCGTTCCTGTCGGGGGATTCCGCGTCCGTCTCGAGCTGTCCGCCGTCCCCGTCGAGGGGGTCCCCGTCCTCGTCGAGGGGGGCCCCGTCGGCGTCGAGCGAGCCCCTGTCAGCGGCGAGCGGATCTCCGTTCGCGTCGAGGAGTTCCCCGTCCGTGGCGTAGACCTTGCGGGTCCGGGTCTTGCTCGCGCGCCGGTGATCGACGCGCTGGGGGGTTTCCTGGTGGACGGTCGCGCCCGCGAGTGCATCCAGCGCGGCGCGGAACTCCGCCACGCCGACGGGTTCCTTGACGGTGACGTCCATCCGGTACCGCTTGCTCGCGTCGTGTTCCTTGACGCGTTCGACCATCTCGTAGGTGGCCGGCGCCAGGCCCTCGACCTCGACCGTCCCGTCGGCGACGTCGTTGACCGCGGCCTGGAGCGTCGCGGGGTCGACCTCCCGCGAGCGCGGTTCCTTCACCTCGACGACGAAGGGCCGGCCGCCTCCCAGCATCCGGGCGTCGACGTCCTCGCGGCCGGCGCCGTGGAAGACCGCGTCGGATCCGTCCATGGCGTCCCGCACGACCGGCGCGACGAGCTGCTCGACGCTCGTGTCGTACCGGTAACCGGTGCCGTCACACTCCGGACACGTCTCCCCCCGCTTCGTGCCGGTGGCGTTGCAGGCCGAGCAGGGCCACTCGGTCTGTGGAATATCACGCTCGAGCTTCCGGTAGCGGCCGTAGACGAACGCGGAGTTGACCTGGATCTCGACCGTGCCCGTCGCGAGGTCGAGGAGTACCTGGACGTCCGGCCGCTCGAAGTCCACCTCGGTCCCGCTTCCGTCGCCGATGCGCTTGCCGACCTCGCGGTTGAACTCGGCCTTGAGGGCGTCGCCGGCGGCGGTCGGGAGTCCGACCTCCTCCCGGAGCAGGAGGTCGTTCTCCTCCAGAAGTGGCGGGACGACGGTCCCCACCTGGTAGGTGTCGAAATCGTATCCACGGAGGGCCGCCAGGGCCCGCTCGGCCCAGTCCTCGTAGGCAGTCGCCCCGGATTCGTCCTCGCAGACCCAGCAGTGTTCGGCGGGTTCCTCGTAGGGTAGGTCCTCCGCGAGGGCCACGGCGACCCGGAGACTGTGGCCCCGGTCCCCGTTCGTCAGCCCGAAGCTGCGGTCGGCGACGAGCCGACCGAGACAGACCTCACAGAGCGGGCCGGTCTCGCGTGCCTCTCGCGCGACCGCGAGGACGTCCATTATCGGAGGTCTGGCGGTCGGGGGATTTATCGCTGTCCATCCGGGCCGACCCTGCGAGCGAGTCCCAGTGAGGGGGTCCATCCGACGCGTGGTCGTGGTGGCCGCCAGGCCGAAATCCCAGCGTGAGCCATGCCGTTCCAGTTCGGTCGTGGCGGTCGGCGTCGGAGGGCTCATTGGTCTCCGGGGAGAAGCCGCTCTGTGACCGAGACGACACCGTACAACGAGAGTGATACGTTCGCCATCGGTGGCGAGATGGCGGTCCACCGCCTCGGGTTCGGCGCGATGCGACTGTGCGGGGACGAGATCATCGGCCCGCCCGCGGACGAACGCCACGCCCGGGACGTCGTCAGGCAGGCCGTCAACCACGGCGTCGACTTCATCGACACGGCCGACTCCTACGGCCCCGGTGTCAGCGAGCGCCTCCTCGGCGAGGCCCTCGACCTCCGGGGCGAGCACGCCGAGGTCGTGGTGGCCACGAAGGCCGGCCTGCTCCGGAACAGGGCCGGCGACTGGCTCCCCCACGGGGACCCGGACTACGTGCGCAACCAGGTCCTCTGCAGCCGGGACCGCCTCGGCGTCGACACCATCGACCTCTTCCAGTTCCACCGGCCGGACCCGAACACGCCTTTCGAAGACAGCGTGACGGCCTTTGCGGAACTGAAAGACGAAGGGCTCGTGCGGCACGTCGGCCTGTCGAACGTCGACGTCGAGCAACTCGAGACCGCCCGGGACCACCTCGAGATCGCGACCGTCCAGAACCAGTACAACCTGGGCGAGCGCGAGCACGAGGCGGTCCTCGAGGCCTGCGAGGAGCATGACGTCGGGTTCATCCCGTACTTCCCCGTGGGTGCAGGTGATTTCGACGACGAGACGGCGGCCGCTCTCGAGGCGGTCGCGGAGGACCACGACGCGACCCGCTACCAGATCGCCCTCGCCTGGCTGCTCGCGCACTCGCCCGTGACGCTACCGATTCCCGGGACCGCCGACCCGGCCCACCTCGCGGAGAACGTCGCCGCGACGGAACTCGAGTTGACCGACGAGGATATGGCGCGGCTCGCAGAATAGCCACCGGATCGCGCCAGCGGTCTCGAGGGCTCGGTAACGGTCGGGCGGGGAATTCGTGGGAGCGAACACGACGGATCGAACGTCGGCGAGGACCCGGTCGAGCGACTCCGCGAGACCGACCCCGGGGTACCCTTCGACGCTGCGATCCCAGAGGACGCAATCGTCACCGCGGGCCCAAACTCGACGTGGCACTCGCTCACCTCCGCGAGAAGGCGGCCAAACACCTCGATTTCCCTGTGCCGGTGGACGTACATGGTCCCTCGGAGCCCGTCAGGTACGTACGAATCCACGTCGGCGACAACGGGCCCGCTATCCTGGAGCAGGAGTGGGCAGTCCTCCTGGGAGGGCGGGTGAGGCCGCTGAATCACGGGAGCGGCCTCGGCCTGTTGATCGTCAACCGGATACTGGACCGCTCCGGTGGCAGGATCGAGTTCCAGGATTCCCAGCCCAGGGATAGTCGGGTGACCATCGGCCTCCAGCCCCTCGAATAGATCACAACCACAGGCAGTACGGTCTCGTCCAACCCGCGCCCGGACGGTCGGCGGTCTCGTCCAACCCGCGCCCGGACGGTCGGCGGTCTCGTCCAACCCGCGCCCTGACGGTCGGCGGTCTCGTCCAACCCGCGCCCTGACGGTCGGCTGTCTCGTCCAACCCGCGCCCTGACGGTCGGCTGTCTCGTCCAACCCGCGAGCCAGGGACTCGCCCTCGCCCGAGAGGACTGCGAGTC
>JAZKTI010000200.1:0-4879 GCA_036625635.1 Haloarculaceae archaeon | reverse complement strand
GTCGGGTAACGTTTGCCGACGCCGGTCGGGTAGCGTGCGCCGATGCCGGTCGGGTAACGTTTGCCGACGCCGGTCGGGTAGCGTGCGCCGATGCCGGTCGGGTGGCCGCCGCATAGGCCGGATCGGCGGCCGCCGGCGAGGCCGGATGGGGGCTCGCCGCCGAGGAAGCCGAGTCAGGAATGGCCCGCCGCGGCCGGGCCACGAGGTGGGCCGATGACCCAGGCCTTCCTCGCGGCGGTCCTGGCCCTGCTATTTGCCCTCGGGACCTTCCTCGTCCTCCGCCGGGACGTGGTCAGGGTGGTCTGGGGTGTGACGATCATGAGCCAGGCGGCGAACGTCTACCTCGTGACGATGGGCGGGCTGCAGGGTTCGGTCCCCATCCTCGGCCACGGCGAGTCCGCCGCCGGCGTGACGGATCCGCTCGTCCAGGCCCTGGTGCTGACGGCCATCGTCATCGGGTTCGGGACGACCGCCTTTGCGCTCGCGCTGACCTTTCGCGTCTACGAGGAGCACGGGACGATCGACCTGGCCGAACTCGGGGAGGGTGAGGCATGAGCCAGCCAGCTCAGCTCGTCGTCGCGCCGATCCTCGCCGCGCTCGTCACGGCTGTGCTCACGATCGTCACGCGGCGTTGGCCCCGCCTCCAGCGCGGGCTGAGCCTGCTCGGCGGTGTCGCTTACCTTGGCCTGGTCGGCCTCCTGGCAGAGCGGGTGCTGTCGGCGGGGGCGGCGACGTACCAACTCTCGATGTGGCGCCCGCCCTTCGGGATCGTCCTCGTCGCGGACGCGCTCGCGGTCTTCATGCTCGGCATCGCCGGTGTCGTTGGCCTGGCCACCCTGGCGTACTCGGCGCTCTCCCTCGGCGAATTCTCCCAGCGGGTCGGCTACCACCCGCTCTTCCACTTCATGCTGATCGGCGTCTCCGGTGCCTTCCTCACGGGCGACATCTTCAACCTCTTCGTCTGGTTCGAAGTGATGCTGATGCCCTCCTACGTCCTCGTGACCTTCTACAGCGGGCCCGAGCACACCCGCGCCGGCATCCAGTACACTGTCCTCAACCTCGTCGGCAGCGCGGTGATGCTGGTGTCGATTGGCGGCCTCTACGCGACGACCGGGACGCTCAACATGGCCGATATCGCCCGTCGACTGGCGGATCCGGCCGCGCCTGCGATCGACCCCCTGCCCGTCCTCGGGCTGTCGGCGATACTGCTCGCGGTCTTCGCCCTCAAGGCGGGCATCGTCCCCTTCCAGTTCTGGGTTCCGGCTGCCTATCGGGCGGCACCGCCGCCGATCACCGCCTTCCTCGCTGGCGTCACGAAGAAGGTCGGCGTCTACGCTATCGTCCGGCTCTGTTTCACGATCCTCGGGGGCGCGAGCCTGGCCCGCCCGCTCGACCTGCCGGGCTTCGATGGGGCCGCCTTTCTCGCCTTCTTCGGTCCGGTCCTGTTCCTGATGGCAGCGGGGAGCATCCTGCTCGGCGGCGTCGGCGCCGTCAACCGCGACGACGTCGACGGCGTCCTCGCATACTCCAGCATCGGCCAGGTCGGCTTCATCGTCCTGCCCCTCGCCGTCGCCGCGACGGCCAGCGGCCCCGTGCGCGCCATCGGGGTCCTGGCGGCGCTCGTGTACACTCTCAACCACGCCCTCGCGAAGAGTGCTCTGTTCCTGCTGAGTGGGGCCATCGAGGACCGCACCGGGACCGGGGACCTCGCAGCACTCGGCGGGCTCGCCGGCGGGGCGCCGGTGTTGGCGGGTGGCTTCTTCGTCGGTGCGCTCGCGCTCGTCGGTATCCCTCCGCTTGCCGGCTTCTTCGGGAAGCTGCTCGTGTTCCAGACCGCCGTCGAGGCCGGTGTCGGTGGGGCGACGGCGGCCTGGCTCGCGCTGGTCGTCGCACTGGTGGGTGCGGTCCTGACAATCGCCTACCTCGGCCGTCTCTGGAACCTGGCGTTCTGGGGCGAGGTCGAGAGTGTGATCGCCGGGCCCAACCGGACCCGCTGGGGCCTGGCAGCCGTCTGTCTGACCCTCGTGGCGGGGGTCGTCATCGTCGGCGTCGGCTTCGAACCCGTCTACCGGACCGCGCGCGCCGCGGCAACGGCAGCACTCGACCGCGGTGCGTACGTGGACGCGGTGGATCCGGGGGTGGTCGGATGAAACGCTGGCCCCTGGTCGGCCTGACGCTGGCCGCGCTGTGGCTGTTCGTCCGCGGTGTTCCCCTCGAGCCGATCCGCCTGGTCGAAGAGGGACTCATCGGCCTGGCGGTGGGCATCCCGCTCGCCTTCCTGTTCCGTCGGTTCTACAACGCGTCCTTCCACGTGCCGCGTGCGGTCGGTGCGATCCCTCCTGCGGTCGTCTACCTCGTTCTGTTCCTCAGGGAGTTGCTGACGGCGAACATCGACGTCGCCTACAGGGTCCTGCATCCGAGCCTCCCGATCCGGCCTGACGTGGTCGAACTCCCGCTCCGGGTCGAGTCCGATCTCGCGATCACCACCATCGCCAACTCGATCACACTCACGCCGGGGACGCTCACGATGGACTACGACGAGGAGCGGAACGCGCTGTACGTCCACGCGATCAGCACCCGCGACCGGGAGTCGGTGGTCGCCCCGATTCGCCGCTGGGAGGATTACGCCCTCCGGATCTTTGCGGAGCCGCTGGATCCCGCGGATCCGGTGCCAGATCCCGGCTCGGTCGAGGACGATTCCAACGGAGAGCCGACCGCGGCCGCCGACGCCGGGGGTGAGCACGATGGCGAGTGAGGTCCCCGCCTTCCTTGCGACCGTCGTGGCCGTCGGCCTCGTCGTCGCGAGCGGCCTCACGCTGCTTGCGGCCTACCGGGTCATCCGCGGGCCGACGACGCCCGACCGCGTCGTCGGGCTCGATACGATCGCGTCGAACGTGGTCGCCATCGCCGTTCTCTTCGCGCTGGCGACGGGCCGGGGCCTGTTCGTGACCGTGAGCCTCGTGCTCGCCATCATCGGCTTCGTCAGCACGATCGCCGTCGCCCGGTTCGTCACGGAGGGGGACATCATCGAATGACGATGTCGTTGCTCCGGGCCGGCGTCGTCGCCGCCCTCGTGATCGTCGGGAACTTCTTCCTCCTCGTGGGGACGGTGGGCCTGCTGCGCCTGCCGGACGTCTACAACCGGATGCACGCCACCAGCAAGGCCACGACGCTGGGTGCGTCGTCCATCTTCCTCGCGGGCTTCGTCTTCTTCCTCCCGGAGGGGGCCGCGCTCACGTCACTCGTCGGCATCGTCTTCCTCTTCCTGACGGCGCCAACGGGCGCTCACCTGATCTCCCGCTCGGCCCAGAAGATGGGAGTCCCTCTCGCGCTGGATGCGACCTGGCCCCGAGGCGAGCCCGAGGTCGGAGCGACGAGCATGGAGCTCGAGCCTGCGGAGGCGGCCGACGGATCCGCGGATGGAGCTGGCGAGACGGTGGAGGGTGGTGACGAGTCTGCCACGGCGGACGCCGAGGCGACGGGAGCGGGCGAGGAGCCGTCGACGGTGGACGACGAGTCCACGGAAACAGACCAGGAATAGGCAGAGGTCGAGTCCCCGGCGGCGGACAACGTGAGCGACCTGGTGGCAGGAGATCGCTCGAAATCGGCGGGGCCCCGGGATCGGTGGCGGACCGGACCCCGGTCAGTCCTCGATGACCTCGGCCAGGTTCGTGGCGACCCTGGCCCCGAGACCGGTCTTCGAGCCCTCGAAGACCTCGTATGCCTCCGGCCAGACGAGCAGGGCGCGTGTCGTCTCCTCGCCCATCACTTCTGCGTCGTTGCCGACGACGAAGGCGAGGTCGACGCGCTCGAGCGTGTCGCGAGCGTGGGCCACGATGGCGTCGTCGTCCCCGCCGGTCTCGGCCTTGAACCCGACGATTGGCAGGTCCGGATACGACTCCCGGACGGCGTCGATGACCTTGGGCGCGGGCTGGAGGTCGAGAGTCAGGGCCTCGTTGCCGGAGCGAATCTTCTCCGGGGCCGACTCGACCGTGTAGTCGGAGATGGCCGCGGCAGAGACCAGCGCGTCGGCACCGTCGGCAGCATCGAGGACTGCATCGCGCATTTCGGCGGCGCTTTCGGCCTGGCACACGGTTGCGTAGTGGACGACCGGCCCGTCGTGGACCAGCGTGACGTCGGCGCCGCGAACGTGGCAAGCCCGCGCGACGGCACGGCCGGTCCGGCCCGATGCCCGGTTCGAGAGCGTCCGGATCGGGTCGATCGACTCGGTGGTGGCGCCGCTCGTGACGACGACCTGGTTTCCGGCGAGGGAGTCCGCCGCCGTGGCGCGGGCCGTCGCGGTCACGATGGCCTCGTCGGCAGCGATCTTGGCCTTGCCCTCCTCGATCCGCGGGTCGACGACGTCGACGCCCCAGGACTCGACGCGCTCGAGCGCATCGAGGACGCCCGGGTGGTCGTACATCGGTTCGTGCATCGCCGGCACGACGACGACCGGCAGGCCCGCCCCGATCGCGGTCGTCGCGCAGGTCGTGACCGGCGTATCGTCGACGGCCGCTGCCATCTTGCCGACTGTGTTGGCCGTGGCCGGGGCGACCAGGAACACGTCTGCCCAGCCGTCCTCGCCACACAGCTCGACGTGTTCGATCGCGCCCGTGATCTCGGTGACCACCTCGTTATCGGTGGCGTACTCGAGCGACCACGGGTGGACGATGGACTCGGCGGCAGGCGTGGTGACGGCCCTGACCGTCGCGCCCTGCCGGCGTACCTCGTGGGCCAGTTCCACCGTCCGAACGGCGGCGATGGACCCGGTGACCCCGAGTGCGACGTTTACTCCCGCGAGCATTACCACGGTCTTGGGAGGGGGTGGTTGTAAAGTCTCGCCGGGGCTGGCGTGCCGTCGACGGTCGTGGATCCGGGC
>JAZKTI010000199.1:0-4901 GCA_036625635.1 Haloarculaceae archaeon | reverse complement strand
CCGAGCAGCGACCGCGAGCGAGGTGAGGGCTTTCTGGCTGTCTGCGGTTGCGGTAGCAGCACCAGCAACTCCCGAGAGCGAGGTGAGGGCTTTCTGGCTGTTTGCGGTTTCGGTAGCAGCACCAGCAACTCCTGAGAGCGAGGTGAGGCGTTCTGATTAACCACGGTTCCAGTCGCGGATGCGAGGAATTTTCCGACGGCGGTAACGCCTGGACCCCACCCCCTCCTACCCCGACGTCGTCCGGTGGGATTCGACAGCCTCGACGTCGGCTTCGAGATAGGGCGGACAGGCCTCGTGATCGGCGACCGCCGTCGGGCCCAGCCAGTGAACTGCCGCTACCTCCTTGGGTTCGCGTGGTCGTGCCTCCCCACATCGGTACTCGCACCGGGTGACCACGTTGAGACAGGGTATCCCGCCCTCGGTCTCGAAGGTCCGGCTCCGGACGTAGCTCACGTCACTCACCTCGACGCCGACCTCCTCGCGGACCTCCCGGCGAGCGGTCGCCTCGACGGGGTCGGCGTTGCCGGGCGGTTGCTCGACTTTTCCGCCGGGGAAGCCGAGTTGGCCTGCCGCGTGCTCCTCCTGGGCCGACCGCTCGATACAGAGGTACGTCCCGTTCCGGACCACCGCCGCCTCGACGTTGACGACGTATGCGTACTCCTCCATGCACCCGGTTCTGGCCTCCTTCTCATAGATCTGCTGTCCCGAGTCAGCTTTTGATACCCGGTGTCACACGCGGCTGGAGCGCCGAGACGCGCGACCGACCTCACCAGCGGACCCACGGCCAGCGGAAAACCGAAAAGGTTCCGTATGGCCCCTACGAAAGACAGAAGATAGCTATCTATGCGCGAGACAGAATCGGGGAGCCCCTACGCACCGCACACCCCCATGGAGACCCAGGCAATGCTCGACGTGATCGGCGTCGATTCGACGGATGACCTCTTCGACATCCCCGACGGCGCGCGCTTTGACGGTAGGTTCGACATCGAGGCCCGGAGCGAACGCGAGGTCCGGGCGGAGGTCGGCTCGACGCTGGCACGGAACGACGACCTCGTCGAATTCATGGGGCGGGGCCACTACGCCCACTACGTCCCGTCGCTTGTCGATCACCTTGCCGACCGCCAGGAGTTCCTGACCTCGTACACCCAGTACCAGCCCGAGGTCGCCCAGGGGTTCCTCCAGGCCCTCTTCGAGTACCAGTCGATGCTGGTGGAACTCACGGGCCTCTCGGTCGCCAACTGCTCCATGTACGACGACGCGACCGCCCTGGGCGAGGCGGCGACCTTCGCCTCCCGCGTCCGTGGCGTCGACGGCGACCGGATCCTGGTTCCGGAGCTGCTCCGCGAGGGGAAACGGGACGTCCTCGGGAACTACGCCGACGGCCCAGACCTCACCGTGGAGTCCTACGGCATGGACGACGGGATCGTCGACCTCGGCGCCCTCGAGGCCACCCTTGACGACGACGTTGTCATGGTCTACGTCGAGAACCCCACAGTCCGGGGCACCATCCAAGAGTCCCTCGATGTGGTTGGAGAACTCGCCGAGGACCACGGCGCGCTGTTCGTCCTCGGGAGCGACGCCGTCGCGCTGGCGCTGCTGGAGGAACCCGCCTCGGTCGGCGCGGATGTCGTCGTCGGCGACGCCGGTGCGCTGGGCCTCGGGAGCGCCTACGGCATGGGTATGGGCATCTTCGTCACCCGCGAGGACCACCTCCGCCAGGTGCCAGGGCGGCTGGTGGGGGCCAGCGAGGACGCGACCGACAACCGGGCCTACACCCTCACGCTCCAGACTCGCGAGCAACACATCCGCCGGGAGCGGGCCACGAGCAACATCTGCTCGAACCAGGCCTGGGTCGCGCTCCGCGCGGCGATCCACGCCGCCAGCCTCGGACCCGAGGGACTCGTCGACCTCGCCGAGCGGTCCGTCCGGGAGGCGACGACCCTCGCGAGTCGGCTCGACGAGATCGAGGGGCTACAGGCGCCCGTCCACGATCGCCACCACTTCCGGGAGTTCGTCGCCCGCACCGACCGGCCCGCGTCGGCGATCACGGACGATCTCGTCGATCGCGGGTTCGCCGTTCACGCCATCGACGAGCACGCCATCCAGGTCTCCGTGACCGAGCTGACGGCCGAGGCGACCGATGGCCTCGTCGCCGCCCTCGAGGAGGTGGCGGCATGACCGAGGACCGCGGCGAGGGTCCGTCCCGTGAACGGGGCATGCGGTACGACCAGGCGCGGTGGACCCGCGACGGCGTCTACGAACCGCTGCTGGACGAGAAGGACGAAACGACCGCGGCCGTGGCCGATGAGGACGGCCCGCTACCGGCGGCTCTCACGAGGGACTCGCTCTCGCTGCCATCGCTCACCGAACCGGAACTCGCACGCCACTACACCCGGCTCTCGCAGATGAACTACGGGATCGAGAGCGGCCCGTTCCCGCTGGGCTCGTGTACGATGAAGTACAATCCGAAGTTCACGGAGGACCTGGCAGCGCGGGCGGAGGGCGCCGTCCACCCAGCCAGGCCAGACGAGACCGTCCAGGGCTCTCTCGCGGTGCTGGCGGGGCTGCAGGACTACCTCGAGCGCATCGGCGGAATGGACGCCGTGTCGCTCCAGCCGCCGGCGGGCGCCGCCGGGGAGTTCGCCGGCGTCCTCGTCGTCGGGGCCTACCACGACGCAAACGGCGAGGACCGGCCGGAGATCGTCGTCCCCGACACCGCTCACGGGACCAACTTCGCCAGCGCGGCCCAGGCCGGGTTCGACGTCGTTGAACTGCCCAGCGCCGAGGACGGCCGCGTCCACCAGGACGCCCTCGAGGCGACCGTCGGCGAGGACACGGCCGCGCTGATGCTCACGAACCCGAACACGCTCGGGCTCTTCGAGCGCGACATCGAGACCGTCGCCGAGATTGTCCACGAAGCGGGTGGCCTCCTGTACTACGACGGCGCCAACCTCAACGCGCTGCTCGGGCAGGCCCGTCCCGGCGACATGGGCTTCGACGTGATGCACTACAACGTCCACAAGACCTTCGCGACGCCCCACGGGGGCGGTGGGCCGGGCGCAGGCCCCATCGGCGTGACCGAGGACCTCGCGCCATTCCTGCCGAGCCCTCGGGTCCGGGAAGTCGAAGGGCCCGATGCCGAAACGGCGTCGGCCGCCGAGCCGACCTACGAACAGTTCGATCCCCCACAGACCATCGGGAAGGTCCACGGGTTCCAGGGCAACTGGCTCGTCCTCCTGAAGGCCTACGCCTACATCGCCCGCCTCGGGGATCGGGGGCTCGAGGACGCGAGCGCCAAGGCCGTTCTCAACGCGAACTATCTCGCCGAACGGGTCGACTATGATGTCCCCTTCGGGCCTTTCCACCACGAGTTCGTCGCCAGCGCCGGGGACCAGGACGCCGCCGACGTCGCAAAGCGGATGCTCGACCACGGCGTCCATCCGCCCACGACGAAGTGGCCGGAGATCGTCGACGAGGCGCTCATGACCGAGCCCACCGAGGTGGAGAACCGGGACAGCCTCGACCAGCTCGCCGCCGCCTTCAACGCCGTCGCCGCCGCGGACGACGACACTCTCGAGGCTGCGCCGGAGCGGACGGCCGCCCGCCGGATCGACCAGGTCAGCGCCGCCAGGGAGCCCCGCCTGTCGTGGCAGGCGCTCGGGGACGAATCGGAGCAATAACGTACGAATCCGCCCTCTCCAGGAGTCTCAAGCTCCCTTGGCCTGTACTGCGGTCCGGATCCGCTGGGCCAGTTCGGCGTAGTGATCGGTCCCGGTCCCCTTCTGCACGATGCCGTCGACGTCCAGGGAGTCCCTCGATTCCCGGACCTCCTCTTCCTGGGCCGCCGTGAACAGGAAGAAGGGGACCTGGTCAGGCTCGCGAATGCGGTCGTAGAGTTCCAGGCCGTCGAGTCCGGGCATCCGGAAATCGCTGACGACGCAGTCGACGTCCTCAGCCGGGATCCGCTCGATGACTTCGTGCGGCCGCTGCTCGGTCCGGACGTCAAGATCAGAGTCCTCTCGCTCGAGAAACGTCTTTGTCAGTTCCACCACGTCGGGATTCTCGTCGACGACCAGGACCCTGATGTCACTCATCTCAAGCGCTCGCTGAACTCGTGTCGACGGCCCCGTCGATGCGGACGAACCCGTATCCACACTCCGGGCACCGCCACTTCACCTTCTCCCCCAGGTGTACCTTCGTGCTCGCGGCGCGATAGAACACCCGCTCTTCCTCGCATTCGGGACAGATCTGCTCCTGTTCCATACCCATACAACCCTCTTACCCTGAATGCAGGTTAAGATTTCCGGGAGCTTCGTGAACTGAGGTGGGGGGGGGCCGACCGTGGCCTCCACAGCCGAGTATGTATACGCTAACCCAATAGCCGATTCATCGAATCCGCGGTTGGCTCTCCGATCGTGTCCCCGAGGTCGCCCGGCTCACATGCCACTGTCGCACACCACCGTGCCGGGCGACCGTTCTGCTCGAGGACTGGCCGGGGCTGTCCGGCACGACAGCCGAGCAGGAGGCTGCCGCCGCCGATGCGATCATGGCGAGGCTCGAGGACCCCCTCCGATTGGGGGCGCGACGGGGGGTTGGGATGAGGATGAGGAGGTGAGTCGGGCGGGAGGGGTGACCGGGGGCGGGGCGGCGGTGCCGGGGGCGGGGGGGGGGGGGGGGGTCGCGGGGGGCGGGTGAATCCGGGGGACTTCGAGTACAAGGGGAGACTATGAGTGGAAGGAGGGACTGTGAATAAAAGGTTAGACTGTGAGTGGAAGGTTAGACTGTGAGTGGAATGGGGGACTGTGAGTGGAAGGTTTGACGGTGCTTAGAAGCGGGCGCGGAGCCTGGAAGCTTAGACAGTGCGCGCGAAGGGGACCTATGGAAGGCAGCGGCCCGCTGTC
>JAZKTI010000006.1:0-25076 GCA_036625635.1 Haloarculaceae archaeon | reverse complement strand
TGCGAAGGAGCGGGACGAGGTGAGGGGGGGGGCGGGGCTTCCTTCTGATGCCGGTGACCGGTGCTCAGGCGGGTTCGACCCGCCACGTGGTGGCACTCGTGTACGACCACTTCTCGATCTCGAGGTCAGAGGCCGAGTCCTTCAGCTTGACCATCAGGGCACCGATCTCCTTGGGGGAGAGGCCGACCTCGTCGGCGATGAACTTGCTCTTGAAATACATCTCACCGTCGGCCGCCTTGCCGGCCAGGTAGGCCTTGAGGCGCTCTTCTTTCGAGCGGTCGTCGGTGGAGGGCTTCGGTGACGCACTCATTGTATCTTGCCTCGCTTCTCCCTTTCCCGGGGATACCTATATAAAGGGAGGAAGCTTTCCGTCCGTTCGGACGCTTTCACCGTTATTGGGGATTTCGGCTATTTTTTAGGACGTTTTATTTGGGCTTTAGACGTTTTATCGAGCACCCTGCTCTCATCAAATCGTCAATCACCGTGCTATTAATTACAAACTTTTCCAGTGGAAATGATTCGGGTATCGAGCGACGAAAACCTCGATTTTCACGTCGTTCGGCGCCGCTGTGTTGCTCTCGTCGGACGGTCGTCGGACGGCCGTCGAACGCGTCCCTCGCAGGCGGCGCCGACCGCTGATACCAACGCTTAAGCCCGCCTCGGGGCTATCGAGACCCAATGAAGGTCGTCGTCTCGATCGGTGGTAGCGTGCTCGTCCCGGACGACGGGGCTGACCGGGTAGACGGCTACGCTGGCGTCCTCCGAGCACTCGAGACCGAGGGCCTCACGCTCGCGGCCGTCGTCGGCGGCGGCCCCACCGCTCGCGAGTACATCGTCGCTGCCAGAGACCACGGCGCAAACGAGATCGAACTGGACCAGGTGGGTATCGCCGTCACCCGGCTGAACGCCCGCCTCCTGATCGCGGCCCTTGGCGATCGGGCAGCACCGACGCCGCCCACGGGCCTCGAGCGAGCACGTGAAGCCCTGCGCCGGGGGGACCTCCCGGTCATGGGAGGGACCGAACCCGCCCACACGACCGACGCGGTTGCCGCCTCGCTGGCGGAGTACACCAACGCCGACCGCCTGGTGCTCGCCACCAGCGTCCCGGGTGTCCACAATGCGGATCCGAACGTCCACGACGACGCGTCGAAACTGGACGAGTGTACGACGACGGACCTGATCGACCTCGTCGCGAACATCGAGATGACTGCCGGCAGTAACGCCCCCGTCGACCTGCTCGCAGCGAAGATCATCCAGCGGGCCGGCCTCCGGACGGCCGTCGTCGACGGCCGCGATCCGGTGGCGGTCAGACGCGCCATCGAGGGCGACCACGAGGGCACCGACGTCCTGCCTGCGGGGGAGTGACCCGTGGGCGAGGCCCTGGATCCCTACGAGGTCGCTTCGAGCCCCGACCGGGCGTTCTGGGCGGACGCCGCGGCGGACGCCGTCGAGGCCACCGACCCCGAGGACCCCATCGTCGTGAAGGGTGGCGTCTCCCCCTCGGGTGTTCCGCACATCGGCCACCTCAACGAGTTGTTGCGGGGATACTTCGTCGCCGAGGCGCTCCGGGAACGGGGATACGAGGTACGACAGGTCTTCACGGCCGACGATCGCGACCGACTGCGCTCGGTCCCGCGCCGCCTGGCGGACCTCGAGGGGAACGTGGTCGGCCTTGGCCAGGTCGACGCCGGGGCGCTGGGACGGAACCTGGGCAAGCCCTACACCGACATCCCCGACCCTTTCGGCTGCTGTGACTCCTACGGCGCCCACTTCACCGCGATCCTCCGGGAGGACGCGACCCGCCTGGGGATCGACGTCGACTTCGTCTCCAACACAGCCGGGTACGAGCGGGGCGACTTCGACGACGCTGTCACGCGGGTCCTCGAACGTCGCGAGACGGCCCGGACGGTGCTCGCGAACTACCAGGCCACGGTCGACGAGCACTACGTCCCGTTCTTCGCGATCTGTGCGAACTGCGGCAACCTGACCGAGGACGGTACCGCCGTCGACCTCGAGGCGGCGACCGTCGACTATCGCTGTACCGACGTCAGGGCCGGTGACGACGTCATCGAGGGCTGTGGCCACGAGGGGACCGCAACCTTCCGGGAGGGCAAACTCCCCTGGCGGTTCGAGTGGCCCGCCCAGTGGCTGGCCTTCGACGTCGACTTCGAACCCTTCGGGAAGGACCACGCCGAGGGGTCCTGGCCGAGCGGGACCGACATCGCCCGCACCGTTTTCGACCTCGAACCGCCGGTCCCGATGGTCTACGAGTGGTTCACGCTCAACGGCGACGCGCTGTCCTCCTCGGCGGGCAACGTGGTCACCCTCGACGAGGTGCTCGACCTCCTCGAGCCCGAGGTCCTGAAGTACTTCTTCGTAAAGGACCCGCTCAAGCAGCGGGACTTCGACGTGGAGCACCTCGACCACCTCGTCGACGAGTTCGACCGGTTCGAACGGGTCTACTTCGGAGAGGTCGAGGACGCCGCCGAGCGCGAAGCGACGCTGGCCGAGCGGGCCTACCCGATGCTCGTCGACGACCCGCGCGAGGACCGCGTTCGCATCCCGTACACCTTCGCGGCGGTCCTGGGAATGACCGACGACGTCGCCCTTCGTGAGGAAATCGCCCGGCTCGAGGGGCACATCCACGAGGACGCTCCCCCCGCGGCCGTCGACGAGGCCCTCGCCCGGGTCGAGCGCGCCCGGGCCTGGGCCCGGCGCACGGACAACGACTTCAACTACCGGATCGAGCGAGAGTCCGTCCCCGACCTCGACCTCGACGCCGAAACCGCTGCTGCGCTCGACGACCTGGCCGATTTCGTCGCCGCCGGCCACGATGGCGAGGCCATCCAGGGCGAGATCTACGAGACGGCCAAGCGCCACGGACTCGACGTCGGCGAGTTCTTCGCGTCGGGCTACCGCCTCTTCTTCGACGACGACGAGGGACCACAGCTGGGCACCTTCCTGGGCAACCTCGATCGCGAGTTCGTCGTCGAGCGGCTCCGGCGGGAGCGGTAGCGTACCGCGTCCGCTGCGTGCCCGGGAGTTGCTCGTCGGAGTCCCCAGGAGTTCGTCCGAAGCTGGGGTTCCTCGGCGGCCCCTGGAGTGTTTCCGGAGGTGGGTTCGTCGGCGTCCCCTGGAGGCGCGCGTCGGAAAGGTCCCGACGGCGGGCGGCCCGGGACCCAAACCCTCTTTTCCGACAGGCCACTCCCTGCCGATAATGGTCTCCACGCTGACCTGGGCGCTCGTCGCCATCGCGGCCTACTCCCTCGTCGCGATGGGTCTCGAGGCCAGGGGCTACCTGCCGTCTTCGATCCGGGTTAGCGGCCCGATCACCACGCTCCACACCAAGCGAGGTCGGGCACTTCTGAACCGGCTCGCGGCTCCAAAGCGGATCTGGCGAGCCTACGGGAACGCTGGCATCGGCGCCGCACTGGTCGTGATGGCGGCTTCATTCATCCTCGTCGTCGTCTCGGGGATCGCCTCGCTGCAGGCACCCGAAGCCACGGCGCTCCGCCAGCCACAGAACGCCCTCGTCATCCCCGGCGTCAACGAGTTCCTCCCGCTGGCGGCCGCGGGGTACATCGTCCTCGCGCTGCTCGTCGGGCTCGTCGTCCACGAGGGCGGCCACGGGCTCTTCTGCCGCGTGGGAGACATCGATATCGAGTCACTCGGCCTCGTCTTCTTCACGATCCTCCCGATCGGCGCGTTCGTCGAGCCGAAGGAGGAGAGCCGGGCCGCTGCGGATCGGGGATCCCAGACCCGGATGTTCGCCGCCGGGGTCACGAACAACTTCGTCGTCGCGATATTCGCCTTCGCCATCCTCTTTGGGCCGGTGATCGCCTCCATCGCCGTCGTCGACGGCTACCACGTCGGCGGCGCCCTCCCCGGCGGGCCCGCGGCCGAGGCCGGTATCGAGGGTGGGGACGTCATCGTGAGCGTCGCCGGGACGGCGGTCTCCGATCCGGCGGACTTCGGCGCGGTCCTCTCGAACGAGACGGACCGCCGGGTGACCGCCGCGCGGCGCGACGGGAGCGACGTCACGGTGGACCGCTCACTGATCGTCAACCGGGTGAGTCCGGACCTCGGGATTCCGACCAACGCCACGGTGGCGGCAGTCAACGACACCGCGGTGTACACCACCCCGGGGTTCGAGGCAGCCGCCCATGACCGCCCCGTTGCCACGCTCCACTGGGATGGCGGGAACAGCACCATCCCGCTCGGTGCAGCCCTGCAGGTCGGGGGTGGCCCACTCGCGAGCGAGGGAGCCCCTACCGACGAGGCCATCGTCGTCACCTACGCGGACGATCAGCGCATCGTCGATAGCGCCGCGCTCACGGCCTGGCTCGAGGACCGGCAGGCTGGCGAGACGGTGACGCTTCGGGCCTACGCCAACGGCTCGCGGACGACGTACGACGTGACGCTTGCCGAGGGCTCGAAACTCGGCGACGTCGGACGGATCTCGGGCACCACGAGCATCGAATTCGTGGACTTCGGGGTCCGCCGGTACCCGGCGGACCTGTTCCTGGGGCTGCTCGGAAACGACGCCGGCATCGTCCCGAACCCCCTCGAACTCCCGCGGTTGATGTTCGCGTCGCTCGTCCTGCCCTTCCTCGGGGCCGCGGGGATTCCGGGCGGCCTCGGCTTCGGCTTCGCAGGGTTCGTCGGCATCGCGACGAACTTCTACGTGGCGTCGGGGCCCCTGGGATTCCTCGGGACCGGGCTCCTCTTCGTCCTGGCCAACGTCCTGTTCTGGCTGGGCTGGCTCAACCTCGTTATCGGCCAGTTCAACCTCATCCCCGCGTTCCCGCTCGATGGGGGGCACATCCTCCGGACGAGTACCGAGGCCATCGTGGCCCGCCTGCCGGTCTCGAACCGGCGGGCCCTGACGAAGTTTGTGACGATCGGCGTCGGGCTGACGATGCTCGCCGGGCTCCTCATGATGTTCTTCGGCCCCACCCTCCTGGGTGCCTGAGCCGAGCCGGGCCGGGTTGGTGTCGGGCTCCACAGAACGCCCCGGCTGGCTACACTCACGCGCCCCGCTACGCTTCCGCGGCGGGCTACACTTCCTCGGCTCGGACCACTAACCGCTGCTCACTGCGCTTCCGTGGCGAGCTACTCTCCCCCGGCAAGCTACCCTCTCGCTGCTCGCTACACTTCCACGACCTGTCGTGCTTCTCGCCCTCCAGGCTGCGGTGCGATCGTTGCCGGCTTCGTATTGTGCGCCGCCCCGGTCAGTCCGGTCAAGGGAGGCTGATCACCTCTCCTGGGCGGGACTGAAAGGGGCGGTGCTCTCGGCGACGGCGGACCCCGCAAGCACCGCAGCGAACGGAGTGAGCGAGGAGCGCAGCGGGGGCCCCCGAGCCGAGAGTGCCGGGGCTTTCCTTCTCTTCCCCTCTATCCTCTCCTTTTCTTTCTATCCTCTTCTCCCCCCTTCTCTCCCCCTCTATCCCCTTCTCCCCCCTTCACTTCCCGTTTATTCTCTTCTCTCCCCTTCGCTTCTCTCCACTTCCCTCATCTTCCCCCTTTTCCTCCTCTTTCCTCCTGTTGGTCGCAGGGGCGAGGGCACAGTGGTTTCTCCGAACAGTGCCGTTCGGCGAAGGGCAAGTTTCCTAACGGGCGGTTCCCTAGGGGGAGCCATGCCAGATCGACGCGCGCCGCCGCCGACCGACGAAGGGTGGTACGCTCTACACGACTTCCGGACCATCGACTGGGACGCCTGGCGAGAGGCCCCGCAACGAGTGCGGGACCGGGCCCTCGCGGAGGCCGTCGAACACCTTGGAGACGTCGAGGCCGTGGCCGACGCCGACGAAGGCGTCTCGGCCATCTACTCCATACTCGGCCACGAGGCCGACCTCCTCCTGGTTCACCTCCGCCCGACGAGCGCCCACATCGACGCGCTCCAGCGCAAGTTCGAGGGACTCGAGCTCGCGGGGTTCACCGAGCGGGCGACCTCCTACGTGTCCGTCACGGAGGCCTCGGGCTACAGCGAGCGCGCTCGCGCCTACTTCGAGGGCGACCTCGACCCCGAGTCGGGGCTCGCGCGCTACATCCGCTCGCGGCTCTATCCCACGGTTCCCGACGCCGACCACGTCTGTTTCTACCCGATGGACAAGCGCCGTGACCCCGAGCAGAACTGGTACGACCTGCCCTTCGACGAGCGCGCCGACCACATGGAGGCTCACGGCGACATCGGGCGTGACTACGGCGGCAAGGTAACCCAGATGATCACCGGATCCATCGGCCTCGACGACTGGGAGTGGGGCGTTACGCTCTGGGCCGACGATCTCACCGACATCAAGGACCTGCTCTACGAGATGCGCTTCGACCCGTCGACCTCGCAGTTCGCCGAGTTCGGCCCGTTCTACGTCGGCCGTCGGTTCCACCCGGCCGACCTCGGGCCCCTGCTCTCCGGCGAGGTAGTGCCATCCGGTGCGGGTGGAACTTTGGCGTCCCCGGCTGCGGAGTCATCGGCCGTCGACGATGCCCATCCCGGCGAGAATGGACCGAGTCCGGGCGCGACGACCTCCGGGGACGCGGATCTGGCCGGGAGCGAGGCGTCACCCCACACTGGCGGCGAGGCCGCGCCCCAGGCCGGAAGCGATCCCGCACCCCACGGCGGCGACGAATCCGGCCCCCCCGCCGGAGGCGAGGCCGAATTCCACTCCGCCGAAGCATCCAACCCCCATGCCGACCACGAGTCAGCGCCCGACGCTAGCGGCGGGTCCACGGCAGGCGGCGACGCCGACGACCGCGGCGGCGCCCATCCCGGGAGCGCCGCAACCGGTGATCATCCCCACGCCGACGAGGCTGGGGGGGAGCCCTCGGAAGTCGAGGGAGCGACCGACGAGGACACCCAGGAGGGTGATCATCCGGATTCCGGCGGCCGGGGCCGACCGGACGTCTCAGCGAGCATCGAGGAGGTCGACGACGTCGACACCCGATTGCGGCTCCTCGGATTGCGAGAGGGCCTGAAGGCCGCCGCCCGGTACGCGGTCATCTGCTACTCCGAGGCCGACGCGGCGGCCCTGGCCGAGGAGGCCAAGGACCTTGCGAGCAACTTCGACCACTACGACCGCCACGTCGAGACGACGGTCCGTGCCCACACGGGTCGGGCCGCCGCGGTGAGTATCTGGACGGCGAAGGACGCCGCCGAGACCGCTGCGGGATTCATGGGCGACCTGCCGGGCGTCTCCAGGACCGTTGGCGGGTTCCTCGGCGACGGTGACGCGGCGGACGCCGCCGACGCGGATGCGGGTGTGAACGCGGAGACCGCCGACGACGCGGAGAGGGCCGCCGACGCGGAGACCGCCGACGACGCGGAGAGGGCCGCCGACGCGGAGACGGCCGCCGACCCGGGGACCGCCGACGACGCGGAGACGGCCGCCGATGCGGGGACCGCCGACGAGGCGGAGGCGACACCCGGCGCTGGTGCGGACCGAGGAGCAGACCACGCGAGCGGGGACGCGAACTCCACCGGAGGGGCCGAGGCTGCGACAGCTGCGCACGCGCCGGGTGGCGAGAGCGACGCGAACGACATCCAGGCGGAACTGGCGGACCTCGACATCTACGCCGGGAAGCCCCACGGCGAGGACGTCTATGCCCTCGTGCTGTACTCGACGGCCGACCCGGAGACGCTGTCCGAGGAGACCGCCAACCTGCGTGATGTCTTCGAGGGGTACGACAGCCACCTGACGACGGCGGTCTACGAGAACGAGGATTCGGGGGCCTCGGCCGTGGTGAGCCTCTGGGACTCCGAACGCGCGGCCGACCGCGCCGGCGACCACCTCGCGGACCTGCCGGAGGTCGTCGGCAAGCCCCAGGACCGCGAGGGCTTCGGTACGATGGGCATGTTCTACACGGTCAAGCCCGAACACCGCCAGGACTTCCTCGAGAAGTTCGAGACCGTCGGCGATGTCCTCGACGACGTCGAGGGCCACCGTGCGACGGCCCTGCTCACGAATCGCGAGGACGACAACGACATGTTCATCGCCTCGCGATGGGACGCGAAGGAGGACGCGATGGGCTTCTTCCGCTCGGACGCCTTCGCCCAGACGGTCGACTGGGGTCGCGACGTCCTGGACGACCGCCCGCGGCACGTCTTCCTCGGCTAGGGCCCGGTCGGGACCGACCTGTCCTCCATCCCCGACCCTCGCTCGCCGACGCGAGTCACTCGCTCGCCCAGAGATCCTGAATCCGGACCAGGCGTAGGTAGGGCCGGACCGCGAACCAGGGGATCACCAGCAGGCCGCCGATAGCGTTCGCGGTCGCGTCGCCCCACCCGAAGTACCGCTCGGGCAGCATGGCCTGTGCGGCCTCGATGCCCATCCCGTAGCAGACCGCGACGCCGACCACCAGGCTGGCGAGATACCATCGCGGCCGGTCCCAGTCAGCGGTGGCGTAAGCGAGGCTGGCGCCGAAGGCCGCATACGCGAGGAAGTGACGCCACTTGTCGAGTGCGACGAACTCCGGCGGGCCGACCAGGGGATCCTCGGGCGGCGCAAAGATCACCGAAAGAGAGAAAATAAGCCCCGCGACCGTGACGACGCCGCCCCATCGCATCCACGCCGGGACCAACGGCACTGGGAGTCGGCGCATCCGAGCCGGTACCAACGGGGCGGAGAAAAATGTCTCGCCTCGGATCGCTTCGATTGCCGCTGGCTTCGCGCTGTTGTCGATCGCTCGAGTCTCACTCGACCCGCGTGACGACTTCGGAGTACTGCCCGCCCTGGGTCGGAATCTCGGCCACGTCGTGGCCCACCGCTTCGCCAACCACGCCCGCGAGGTTCTCCAGAGGGACGACCAGGTGTTCCTCCCCCTCGATCTCGACGGGAGTCAGCCAGACGACCGGTCCGCGGACCTCGACCTGCTCGCATTCGATCGTCGCACCGTGCTCGCCGAGGGGCTCGGAGAGGTGGACAGTCGCGACCATGCCTCACGTTCGAGGCTGATCCGGAGAAAGCTTCCGACCAGTCCCACGGGCCGGTGTCTCAATCCAGTATCGTCTTCCGCTACGGCCGGGCGTCGTACTTCGCGACGACCTCGCCATCCATCGCCTCGAGCAGTGCCCGCCCGGAGCCCTGCTGCCAGCCGTCGGGATTTGCGAAGGCATCGACCGCCGCCCGTCGCTCAGGACGGGATGACGGTGATCTGGCGCCCGCGGTCGATGGCCCGTTCGAGTTCCTCGGCGATCGAGCTCCCGCGGGACACCTGGATCTCACCGCCGCGACTGACCGTCGCCGTGAAGAGGTACTCGCCGTCGGCCTCGACCTCGACGGTGTCGCCAGCGTACCCCTCCATCGGTATGACGACGTGCTGGCTGGTGACTTCCGGGACAACGACCTCCCCGGGCCCCCCGGCGGCGGGGCCGCCACCGCCCCCACCGGGAGGACCACCTGGTCCACCGGCCGGTGCGCTTCCGCCGCCTCCGGTACCACCACTGCCTCCGGTACCACCACCGCCTCCGGTACCGCCGCCGCCTCCGGTACCCCCATCGCCTCCGGTACCGCCGCCGCCTCGAGGGCCACCACCGCTGCCCCCGCTGGCAGTTCCAGGCTTTCCCCCTGGTCGCTCCGCAAACGTCCGGACGTCGATGTCGATGCCGAGCCGGTCCTCGACGTCCGAGATGCGGCCGCCGCCCTTGCCGATGACCTGGGAGATGTCCCGTTCCTCGACCCACACGACGGCGCGGTCACCCCCGCGGAACTCGACATCGACGTCGCCCTGGGCGATTGACCTGATCTCGCGCTCGACCTCCTGGCTCGCGAGCCCCTGGGCCCCGGTGGGACCGCGACCGCCCGCCCCCTCGCCCGTTTCCTCGCCGATGGGGACCGTCACGACCTGGCGGTTGAAGGTGTAGATCTCGTAGGCGGGTCGCCCGGTCTCGAAGTCCGAGACCAGGATGACCGGCCGCGCCAGGTCCTCCTCGACGAGGCCCTCGGGGACCTTTACGTCGGTCTGGACGTCGTAGACCGTAGCGACCTCGCCGGCCTCGATGTAGACGACCGTGTCGACAACCTGCGGGATGAGGCCGAGTTCAACGCGGCCGATGAGCCGCTGGAGGGCGTCGATGGCCCGGGTCGCGTGGACGACGCCGATCATCCCGACGCCCGCCAGCCGCATGTCCGCGAACACCTCGAAGTCGTCAGTCTTGCGGACCTCGTCGTAGATAGTGTAGTCGGGCCGGACCATCAGGAGCGAGTCCGCGGTCTTTGCCATCTCGCCGCCCAGGGCGGTGTACTGGGTGATGTCGGGGCCGACCTGCAGGTCGCGGGGCTTCTCCATCGTCTTGACGGCGAAGTCCGAATCGACGAGGAACTCACCGACGGCCTGCGCGAACGTCGACTTCCCGGCGCCGGGCGACCCGGCGATCAGGACACCCCGCTGGCGTTCGAGTAGCCGCTCACGCAGGTCGTCGGCGTGCTCGTAGTCGTCGAGTTCGGTCTTCACGATGGGCCGAACCGCCGTGATCTCGAGGGCGTCGCTGAAGGGCGGGCTCGCGACGGCGATCCGGTAGGTCCGGAACTGCACGATCGTCATCCCCGGCTCGTCGAGTTCGACGAAGCCCTCAGGCGAGGACCGGGCGCCCTCCATGACGTCGGCGGTCAGCTCCATCAGCTCGCCCTCCGTCAGGGGTTCCTCGCCGATCGGTTCGTAGTGCATGTCGCCGATGCTCCCCCGCTTGGCCCGCGGTGGGACGCCCACCTTGAGGTGGACGCTCATGGTCGTCTCGTCGAAATAGTCCTCGAGAGCCAGGGTCTCCACCTCCCTGCCCCGGGCCTCGAGGTAGGTCACGTCGAGACCCTTCGCGCGGGCGACCTCCGCCTGGACATCGTCGCTCGTCAGGAGGGTCGCTTCTCGGTCGGCCGCGAGGTTCCGGATCAAAGCATCGATCTCCCCCTCGCCCGCCTCCCGCTTTTCGAGCGCGTCGGGTCTGCGGCCCACGTACTCGACCTCGACCGATCCCTCGGCGTCGAGGTCGACCAGCCGCTGGAGTTCCGCCAGGCCCTCGTGCCCGGTCTCACGACCGTCGTTGGCCTGGGCCTCGAGTTCCCCCACCACGGCCTCCGGGACGAGGACGGTCGCGTCCGCGAACCGGCCGTCGGCGACCCCTTCGGATACCCGGCCGTCGACAATAACGCTCGTGTCCGGGACTAGTTGCATAGGTAAGACTGGGGGGGCGGCGGCGGATAAACATCCTGATGCCGGAGCGGTGCTCCGCTGCTCGAGCCGCGGCCCGCTACCGGAGCCACGCGGGTCCCCCCTGGGAAGGACATTCGTGGTGTTGTTCCCGTCTTCGGTCTTCCGACACCCCGACCCCCGCCGCAGAACTTATTCGACTCTCGGTCCTCCCTCTCGCCACTGTCGCTCGTCGCAGCCGCGGGGGCCGGTGCGGCCCTCGGTCTGGGCCACGCGCTCGAGACCGACCACCTGGCGGCGGTCGCGACGCTGGTCGATCCCGACAGTCGCGGTTCGCCCGCGCTGGTGGGCGCCTCCTGGGCGGTCGGCCCCGCCGTCCCGATCCTCCTGTTGAGCCTCCTCTTTCTCGGGCTCGGGCTCCGCGTCCCCTCCGACGCCGTCCACGTGGTGGGTGTTCTGGTGGGCGGGGTGCTGGTCGCCCTCGGCCTCCGCTTGCTCGCTGTCACCTTCGGCGGGGTCGACCGGGCTGCCCATCGCCACTCGTCAGGTGACAGCCACGGTCATCCGCCAGACGTCAGCGAGGCCCACTCGTCAGGCGACAGCCATGCTCACCGGTTTGATGACGGCCACAGCCACCGTCACCTCCGGCTTGGCCCCGTCCGGATCGGTCGCCACGGTCACCTCGATGTTGACTCCGCCCTCGTCGGAGTCGCTCCCGGCGTCGCCGGCAGTGGTGCACTCGTCGTGGCCGTGGCATCGACCGCCTCGACCCTCCCGGTCGCGCTGTCCTTCCTCGCCGCCTTCGCCGTCCTGTCGATCCCGACGATGGCGGCCGTCTCCTCCCTCTGGGGGCAGACCCTCGGGACCGGCGTGGCCCGGCCGCTCCAGGCCGCCGCCGGTGGCGCAGGGATCCTCGTGGGCGTCGTCCTGATTGCCGAGGTCGCTCTCGGTAGTGGGGTCTTGTAGGCGGGATTGTCATGTGAGACGGTTGAGTGGCCGCGATGGCAGGTGGTTGAGGTGGTTGAGACTCCCGCCCGGCAGGCGAGGCACTAGCAGTCGATGCTTCTGTCCTCGCTACCGCAAACAGCCAGAAAGCGCTCTCGCTGGCAGTCGGTGATCGCGTGCTCATACCCGCAACCGCCCAGAAAGCCTTCTCCCAGAAGGCCCTCGGTCAGAAAGCCCTCTCCCAGAAGGCCCTCGCTCAGAAAGCCCTCGCCCAGAAGGCCCTCGGTCAGCAAGCCCTCGCCGAGAAGGCCCTCGGTCAGCGGCTCTCATGGCTCCGGAATGTCGCCAAGGGACTCAACTGCGTTCGTCCCTCGAGGTCTCCTTCGCTCGCGAGGCTCGCTCACGATATCGCCCTTCGAGCAGACGGTGGCGCTCGCAGCACCAGCACCTCCAGTGAGTGAGGTGAGGACTGCAAACTCCGGTACCTGATTCCCGTGAACCGATCTCTCCCATCGAAACGAAGTCCACCGACACCGAACACCGACGCCACCGTTCCAGCAACCGTTACGGTCGCGGAGCGCCACGGACTGGTCATGGACGTCGTCCCGCTCACGCGCGACCTCGTCACAATACCGAGCCACGAGGACGAGACCGCCGCAGGCGACCGGATCGAGGACTGGCTGCGGACCCAAACGGAGGCCACCGTCGAGCGGGACGCTCACGGGAACGTGGTCGCCCGTCGCACGGCCCCCGGCTCCCCCTCCCCATCATCTGCGGTCGAGGCCGGCCCGCGCCCGTCCCTCGCACTCGTCGGCCACCACGACGTCGTCCCGCCCGACGAGGCCCAGGTCGACGCCGACGGAACCTACGTCGTCGAGGAGCGCGAAGGGCGCATCTACGGCCGGGGAACGGCCGACATGAAGGGGTCACTCGCGGCAGCGATGCTGGCCTTCCGGGACGCCGACCTGGGCAGGGCGGCCGACGACGGGGCAGCCGCGCTCGAGGGACCGTTCGACCTCGTGCTCGCCAGCTTCGTCGGGGAAGAGGACGGCGGCGTGGGGTGCCGGGCCGCGATCGAGGACGGCTTCGCACCGGACTACGCCGTGGTCGGGGAAGGGTCGACGGGGTACTCGGCGGCGGGGCTCACCGACGTGGCCGTCGCCCACAGAGGGCGGCGCGGCTCGACCATCGTCGCCGAGGGGCAGGCGGCCCACGCGAGCGAACCGGAGGCCGGCGCCAACGCCATTTATCGGGCGACCGACGCTGTCGGGAAGGTGCGGAACCTCGAGGTCCCCGAGGCGACGGTCCTCGGCCACGAGCTGACCGGGCGTGTGGTGGTGACGGAGATCGAGGGCGGGACCGCCTGGAACGTCGTCCCCGAGCGGTGTTCGGTGACCGTCGACGAGCGGACGGTTCCCGGCGGTCGAGCAGCACTCGAGGCCGTCGAGGACATCCAGGGGGTCTCCTGGACCGTCGACCAGGACCTGCCGCCGATGGCCTGTGGCGACGAGAGCTTCGCCGAGCTTGTATGCGACGTTGCCGCCGGGGTTCAGTCAAATTCGCCAGGGCAGGTCCTCAAGCCCCACGCGACCGACGCTGGCTGGCTGGCAGGTGCCGGAACCGAGTGCGTCGTCGTCGGTGCGGCCGAGCCGGGGGAGGCTCACACTGCTGCGGAGAGCGTTTCCGTCGAAGTGGTCGAACGGTGTCGACTGATGTATCGCGAGGTTGCGGAGGGGTTTGGAGCGCTGGTGGCCTGAGGGTCGGAGACGGATGTATCGACACTCGAACACTCCTTCCAGGTTCCTGCCCTGTACGTGGTCGATTTCAGACCTCCCGCGCTCGAGTTGCTCATATGCCCGATGCGGGGGGATGCAGTCAGGACAACTGCCGAAACCTGTATACTCACTGGCAATCGATGCGTGCTGCATAGAGAGTATGAGGCCACCACACAACGGCGGTCCTCGGGATACTGACACTGATTGGGGGGGGGGGTTGGGGGGCCTGTAACGGCTGTTCATCCGTCACAACACCTTCTTCCGGCACCCTCAGAGCATCTATCCAGCAGGATAGCTACTGGCTCGGCCACCCGCTATCCGAGCAGTCATCACTGGCTTTCCGTGTCACAGAGGCGATTAATCAGCGACGGGTCCGGTTACCCGGTCCTCACAACCGCTGATACCAGTGCCCGGGGACGTACCTCGACCGGTCCCAGAGATAGCAGTCCTGAGAGCATGCCAGGCGCGGCGCCTGTCCCGGCGACCGCAATTACTGCGCTTCCGACCCGAATCTCTGCGGTTAGGCCGGCCTCTGAGAGCACGCGAGAGAGGTCTGCTAACCGCTCATGTTCACTCCGTAGCAGACGGAATCCGGCCACGAGTGACGGAACCTGCACCTGGATCCGGTCCCCAACTGTACTGATCGCGAGATCAATGTTGTCGACGGTCACCGAAAGATTAGCCGTCACACTGATATCGGGACCGCTGCGAGCGAGACCCTCAACGGTTGCGGCCAGGTCACGGCTCGCTGCCACGTTCAGTCACGCTCGTTGGTCGTAATGCGAACCGTTCCGTCAACGTGCCAGTGAGCGTGATCAGCATCCTCGCCGACCTTGCTCGGGACACCCACCTCCATGTCGTCAAATTCGTAGATGATTTCGGCTCCCCGACCGGTTAATCGATCGTACAACCCTGCAGCGAGTTCGGGCCAATTGGTCGTCTCTTCAATGCGGGCTTCGGAATCCGTTCCTGATTCGCTCATCACCTATACTTCGGTTCCAGGGATGTTATACCTGACCCATCGGGGTCGGCCCTTGCGGCAGTGGAAGATCAATAGATGCAGCGCTTGTTCGTGAATATAGAGCGTTGCCTACCACGCTGCTTTTATTAGCAATCCGTCAGGTTGCTTCGAGCCATGGTGACTACAGCCCGTGGCCCAGAACATCCGCGGTGGCTCAAGTCGCCCGGCCGGTGCCGTGCCTGGTGTGTTGCCACAGTTCGCGCACGTCGACGGTCCGCCGAATCCAGCGAGGAGGCCGCCGAGGTATCGAAACGCCAAGACGAACGGCCTGTGGACCGAGCGTGGCTCCACATCAGGGGTTATTCGTCGTATTCGGCTTGTCTGCTGCAACCACGGGTCGCGGGGCATGGGGTCGCGGGGCTCCGGCATCCCACTGGCAAGCGGACGCAAGAGGTGGCGGAGAATTATGTCTATAGGGCCAGTCTCCCGTGTATGCGCCAGCCAACCGTCGGGACGCCCCCGTCGTACACCATCGAGGCGGACGAAGTGCCGTGGGTTCTCGGCACGCACTTGACCGAGCAGTGCGGCCCGCTGGCACGGACAGCCCACAGCAGCCGAGTGCTGCTGATTGAGGCCCATGACTTCGCCAGCCGGTTGCCCTACCACCACCACAAGTTGACCCTCGTGTTCGCCGCGATGCGCCAGTTCCGCGAGCGCCTCATCGAGGCCGGCTACGACGTGATCTACCTGAAGGCGGACACCTTCGGCGAGGGGCTGACCGCCTTCTTCGACGCGCATCCCGACGCGACGCTGGTGGCGATGCGCTCGCCCAGTCACGGGTCCGAACGGCGCTTTGGCGAACTCGTCGACGAGGCGGGCGGGGACGTCCGCTTCGTCGAGAACGAACTGTTCGTCAGCACGCGCGGGGCCTTTGACGAGTGGGCCGACGACGACGGGTTCAGACACGAGGGGTTCTACCGCTGGATGCGCCGGGAGACGGGCGTGCTGATGGCCGAGGGCGAGCCCGTCGGCGGGGAATGGAATTACGACGAGGAGAACCGGGAATTCCCGCCCGAATCCTGGGACGCGCCGCCGGTCCCCCACGTGGAGCATGACGACCTGACAGAGTCTACCTCGGCGTGGGTCGCCGAGACGTTCGATACCTGGGGGAGCACCGAGGGCTTCAACTGGCCGGTCACGCGCGAGCAGGCCCGCACGTACCTGCGCCACTTCGTCGCCGAACGGCTCCCTGCCTTCGGCCGGTACCAGGACGCCATGCGGGAGGACGACTGGGCGATGGCCCACGCGCTGCTTTCGGGGGCACTGAACGTCGGGCTCCTGCATCCCATGGAGGTGATCGAGGCCGTCGCCTACGGCTATGAGAACCGGGACGAGGTGGGGCTCCCCGCCGCTGAGGGGTGCATTCGGCAGGTGCTCGGATGGCGGGAGTTCATGCGGCACGTCTACCGGCAGGCCATGCCGGCGCTCGCAACCGCGAACCAGCTCGACGCCGGCCATTCCCTCCCCGAGTTCTATTGGAGCGGCGAGACCGCTATGAACTGCCTGGCCCAGACGGTCGCGGACCTTCGCGCGCGCGCCTATTCACACCATATCCAGCGCCTGATGGTGCTGGCGAACTTCGCAACATTATGGGGTGTCATGCCCGCCGAATTGAACGAGTGGTTCCAAGCCACCCACATCGACGCGTACCACTGGGTGACGACGCCGAACGTGATAGAGATGGGCCAGTACGGCCACGGAGTCTTCGCGACGAAGCCGTATGTGTCCTCGGCCAATTACATCGACCGGATGTCCGATTACTGTGGGGATTGTCACTACTACAAGACCAAGGACACCGGCAAGCGGGCGTGTCCCTTCAATGCGCTCTACTGGGATTTCCTGGATCGCAACGAGGACGACCTGCGGAGCAACCACCGGATGGGACTGATGTACAGCCACGTGGATGACAAGCGCGAATCCGGTGGCATGGCGACCATCCGCGACCGGGTGACGGGCCTGAGGGAGCACGCTGCCGAGGGGGACCTCTAGACCATCGACGCCGCGGTCTCTGATCTCAGATCGGCAGATCACCGGGTCCGATAGCGGAGGAGGGTGGGGCGGGAGGCCCTTCGCAAATTATATACATTTACTGGTAATTTGGGACCTGCGGGCCGTGGATACGCGCGCCTTGCGAGCGGCCGCCTCGGTCGCCGATGACTCGACCGAGCTGCGGTACCCGGAGGCTGGACGAAGCGTCCTCGATTGCCATGGGTCACAGCGTGCTATCGTACCTTACGGCCGAGTTCGTAACTGCCGGTCACCTCGGACAGGGTCGGCGACAGGCGGTCCGCCATCTCGCCGGTCGTGTTGGCGGTTGCGTGGGCCGGTTTCCCGTCTCGACTGATTTCACACTCGCGGTCCCCAGCCTTGCAGACCAGCCCAGTGCGGGCGGCCCTGTGCTGGCCCCGTGGGCGAGCGTCGTCGCCGGCCCGGCAATCGTCCTGCCCCTGCCGGCGAGGCCACCGGCTGATTGGGTAGTACCGGCTCACTCTCCGAGTTCGAAGCGTGCCTGGAAGAGAACCGGCTCCTCGCACCTCCGTTGTCGGGGTTCGACGCCCACCTACAGCAGTCGGCGGCGATGCCGGATGCCGATGGACTCGTTGCCTGGACAGTCGGAGCCCGATCCGCGAGGCCCACCTGGCAGCTGGTCCCTCGACAGAACGTCGGGAATACCCCGCCCTATATCTCCGAGGGGTGAGCACTTCCTCGTGGATAATGTCCGCACACAGTGCGTCGACGAGCGGTTCCGAACGGAGCGAGTCGGCACGGGAAACCAGACTCCGACTGTGGAACAGCGTCATGGCTGTCCTGCACTTTCTGCAGGGGGTGGCCATGGTTCTCCTGGCCGATACCGTCCTGTGGCCGGTCACTCGCACCAGGTACGGGTTCGATCCGGCAACCCAGTCGATCTTCCCGGAGACGGTTTCGTTTCTCGACGCCAACCTGCCGTTGCTGGTCGCGGGATTCCTCTTCATTTCCGCCTTCGCTCACACCATTATTGCGACCGTCCGGTACGGCAAGTACGTCGAGTATCTCGACAGAGGCATGAATCCGTATCGCTGGTACGAATACTCGCTGAGCGCCTCGCTGATGATCGTCGTGATCGGAATGCTGGCCGGCGTCTGGGACCTCGGGACGCTCGTGGCGATGTTCGGCCTCGTTGCGGTCATGAATCTTGCCGGGCTCGTGATGGAGCAACGGAACGAGGTCACAGACCAGACGGACTGGACGCCCTACTGGGTGGGTGTGGTCGCCGGTATCGTGCCCTGGATTACGATCGGAATCACGTTCGTCGGGTCGGTAACGGCCGCCGCCGGGGAGTTTCCCGAGTTCGTCATCTACATCTACATCTCGATCTTCATCTTTTTCAACCTCTTTGCGCTGAACATGGTCCTCCAGTACTCCGAAGTATCACGCTGGAAGGATTATCTCTTCGGCGAGAAGATGTACATCCTTTTGAGTCTGGTTGCCAAATCCGCCCTCGCTTGGCAGGTGTACTTCGGGACGCTGAACTCGCCAATCTGAGACAGGGAGTGGCCTGATCAGCGCGGGCTCGTGGGATTTGATACTGCCCTGTGCCGCCTCCCTCCGAGGGCGAACTGCCCGACGTCCCCGAATATTCTGCTCGAATGGTAATACCTGATCGCGTGTCCCGAGCAGCCTCATCGATTTGCGATTGATCGATCGCGAGTCGTGAGTCGAGGGCCAGGCTTCGTCTTGACGCCAACGCATCCGCTACCATGACCCCCGAGTAGGCTCGTTCTCCTGGTGGCCCCACCGACACCCCGACGACCACGGTTGCGCCGACGGGCGTCGAACAACCGACCGAGCGAGCGACGTCGGCAGCACCGCACGATACCTCGGGCGATGTGCCGCTGGCCGGGCCCGCAACCCCCTCCGCCGAGGTCGGGATGACATGCGTTTTTGCGGACGACTACGCCGGTACCTCGACCGCCGAGGAGCTACTCGACGGGCGGGGGCGACAGCAGTGGAGTGGCGGCCCGGCGGTGGCCATCGATGCAGGCCCGCGGACACCGTCCGTCCGGGTGGCCACGTCATTCGAACCAATGTCCTCCGGCGAGGTGGACGCGCAGGTCGAAGCTCTCACCACGATGGCGAGCTGCTGGCCGTCCTCGACAGGCAGACCGACGACAGCGAGCTGATCCCGGCGTCTGGGACCCGGAGGTTCGTCCCAGCATCCCCCACCCGCGGCCCACCGCTACCTGTGCGGTGGGGGGGGGTGTCGCGCGGCGGGTGTTCGCCGTGATGGAGCTCGTGAGGTCCTCTGACACATACGGCCTCGACGAGGGGGAACAGATCACTATAACCAGCGAATCCAGGCAGGAGCGAGGCAATCAGGGCGAGCCTGCGGCCGAACCCAGACAGGACCATCGAACCCCCCCGAAGCGGACGGGATTCGGTCACCCCAATTGGGTCCAGCCAGAACTGCTGGTTCACCCAGGAGGCGACGGGAGGGCCTCGGGGTGATCGGGGATCCTGATCGCGTCTGTGCCACGCTCGGCGTGGTCGCACACAGTCTGCTATTGTCATTTCCCGGGGAGGGGTGTGACGCGATCACGGGCGTCGCTTTCCCGCTGTTCCGCCGGCTGGGGCCATCTACGAAGGCTTCCGTGAGGCGAGCCGGACGCAGTCGGGTCTCGAGCACCCGGCCATCGTCTCAGTGGCCGTCTTCGCGAGACGTCGCAGTGGAGGCGCTCGCTCGGACCCTCTGTGAGGCCCGTTCAGTGTCACGCTCTCATTGCGCGTCACGAGGGCGGGAAAAGCAGGTTCGTGTCGGTGTAAACGCCTGCCACCACGCTGATGATCGCAACCCCGCCGACGACAGCGAGCAAGATTAATGTCACTGCACCTGAGAAGACAAGCGAAAATATCGATCCGAATGCGATCGTCACCAGTCCAACAGTCAAAAAGTACGCTCCGAGATTTGGTGGGGGATTCTCCCGGGCCTCACGGGCATCGGCATTGCCCTGCATTTGCTCGCTCATTTGTTCCCCGCCACCCTTGTCCTCGGCGACAAAACCTTGGTGATGAGGTGGGACAACCAGAGACCGGCGGTGATACCAAAGGTGACGGAGACGGCGGCGACTTTCACGTCGTAGGTAATCGGAGCGAGTGCAGCGAGGATACAGACGCCCCCGAGGATGATCATGAGTGCGTACTGGAGCCTGGTCGCGCGGTCGAGTCGCTCATACCGATCGATCATCGGATGGGGATACGCCCGTACGGGTTTTAAGTCTTCTCAGCCACCCTGTAGTAATTACCGTCACACCTTCGACATTCGCGCTCTGAATCTCGCAGAAATGCCACCCACTTCGATACTCCCGATTAAAATCGGCGTGGCCAATAGAGAGAGGTTCTAGTCAGCACGAGCGGCAGGTGCCATGTGGAGTGAGTGGTGCTGGGCTGGTGGGCCCGCGACTCCAATCAGTCACGCTCTCTTGCCGCCTCAACAGGATGTTGGATGAATTTTGGAATACAGTTATTTCGCCTCGCGTTCTCCCGTATCTTGTACAGAGGTGACTCAACTATGCACAAGAACGTAGGTGGATACGATCGCATCGCTCGGTTCATCGTCGGACCAGTATTGATCATCGTTGGAGGAGCGGCGTTCGCTGGAGTTATTGCGCTTGCAGCGGGGACACTCGGACTAGTCCTCGCAACAGTGGCAGTCTTGGTCGGTGCGGTATTGACGGTTACTGCCACGACTCAGAAGTGTCCCCTCAACGCCGTAATCGGCCTCAACTCGTTCCAGGAACCTTCAACCGATCAGTCGGCGTCAGACGAGGCAACGTCCAGTGTCAAGTAATTCGGCTCAGACCAATCTCTTTATTATCGGTGACCGACACGCGCGTTAAATTCAGCACGGCCTGCGAGCTCTATTGAAACCCTGTCAGAATTTCTGTGCTGAATATGGCGGCGACCGATACCCGAATGAGGGGGTGAACATCGAAACTTGTGCTCTCTAATCCGGCAGTGAAGGGGTTTGCTCTCCGGCCACTCCGGATTCAGCCGTTTACACTGCCCCGTCAGAGGAGTTCCCCACTCCCCCGGCTGCAACGACTGTCAGTTGTCGGTGTATTGATTTAAGCGCGATTCGAGGTGGCGTCGGAACCGTCCCGCGTCCGCCGTCTGGAAAATGTGGACCACCTCGTGTTCGTCGAACTCGACGTGGGTGAACTCCTCTGCTGCCTCTCGCTCATCTATTTAGAGGACCGTCTTGAGATTTGCCTCGTGGGGCTGGCAGACCATTGTCAGTTTGTCGATGTCCGATCGGTACTGCGCCGACGTCGAGGTAACCCTGAACGCCCGGACGAACGGCCGGTCGTCGACCCACGGTGGCCCCCCGGCTCTCAGAACCCTGATAGTCGAATCCGGGTTCCTGGACCGCCACGAAGAGGCTGACGACGAACCGACCTGGGGAGATTTCGAGGTCGTCCTCGTCGCCCGGTCCCAGGGCCCAGGAGACGTCGAGCCCGGTCTTCAGCGAGACGCGGCAATCCCCACGGGGTATGACCGTCCACTGCGGGCTCGTCAGCTCCGTAGAGCCCGTCTGTGACTCTCCAGCGGGAACAGTGGTCGACTCTCCTGTAACGAACTTGGCGACGACCCGGTCCTCATCAGCGACCCGCGTTCGCAGGGAGAGGTACAGTTCGTCGCTCGGTTAATCGGGCCGCCCACCTATCATGTCGGTGCTCACCTCGACGGTCTCACCCGGAGACAACTCTCCATCCGGAATGTGGGTGTCGACCGACGCTGCGCCGATTCCGAGTCTCGATCGGAGTCGGGTCATGAACACCCCTGAGAAGTAGCATCTCCAGGCTCTTCCGTCGTAGTATGAAAACCTACCGCAGTGCAACGTCGCCGCCTATTCTGTCGGTCCTCTTCCCATGCCGCGGTGATGGTCGCGGGGGCCCTCTCCACGTTTGCTGCATCGACAGCGGTGGTTCGTGAGGACCCGTGGGGTCCACTTCAGTCGTTACCGGACCGACCTATCCGAACGAACGCAGTGAGCGGAGATGGCGGTCAGTCTCGCTTCTCTACACCAAGCCGCTCTCAGCGTGGAAGTTCTCACGGCGAGCGGACGGGTACTCGGCGCGGTTCAGTGAAGCAGACAACACCGCCGGACCTCGAGTCACGACCAAATCCAACCCTCGATCCGGACCACCACCGATTATGAGGGACCCACTCCAACCGCCGCTCATGTCGCAGGTAGACGACGTTTACGACGAGTTCCTCGACCACGTCCGACAGTACAACTACGTTGGCGATGCTGCCGGGCTCCTCCACTGGGACCAGCAGGTCGTGATGCCCGACGATGGCATCGGGGCCCGCTCGAAGCAGAACTCGACCCTCTCGACGCTCCACCACGACATGCTGGTCGACGACAACCTCGCCGACTGGCTCGACACCCTCGAGGACCGGGACCTCGACGACGATCAGCAGGCGGTCGTCCGCGAGGTCCGCCGCGAGCACGACCGGGCCCGCAAGGTCCCTCGCGACCTCGTCGAGCGGATCTCCGAGACAACCTCCGAGGCCCTCCCGGTCTGGGAGCAGGCCAAGGCCGAGGCCGACTTCGCCGCCTTCGAGGACGATCTCGCCGAGATCGTTTCCCTCCGCCGGGAGTACGCCGAGGAGATCGACCCCGACCGGGACCCCTACGCGGTGCTCTTCGAGGAGTACGAGCCTTACCTTCCCCTGGACACCGCCGAGCGCGTCCTCGAACGCCTGGCGGAGGAACTTCCGCCGATGATCGACGCCATCGCCGACAGCGACGTCGACCTCGCGGACCCCTTCGACGGCACCTACCCGGAGGACGACCAGGAGCGCCTCGTCCGCGCGGCCCTGGACGATGTCGGCTACGACTGGGACCGCGGCCGCCTCGACCCCGCCCCCCACCCCTTCTCGATGGGCACGCCCTACGATGCCCGTGTAACGACCAGATACGACGAGTCCGACCCGCTGAACCAGGCCCTGACCTCGACAATCCACGAGTTCGGCCACGCGAGCTACACGCTGGGCCTCCCCGAGGAACATTACGGGACCCCGCTGGGGGCCTCCCGCGACCTGACCGTCCACGAGTCCCAGTCACGGTTCTGGGAGAATCACGTCGCCCGCTCGCGGGCCTTCTGGGAGTTCTTCGCCCCACAGATCGACGAGCATCTCGGCGTCGACGTCTCCCCGCGGCGGCTCTCCGAGGCCGCCAACCGGGTCTACGAGGACAACCTGATCCGGGTCGAGGCCGACGAACTGACGTATCACCTCCACGTCGTCCTCCGGTTCGAGATCGAGCGCGATCTGATTCGCGGCGACCTCGACGTCGAGGAGGTGCCGGGGGTCTGGAACGACAAGATGGAGGACTACCTGGGCATTCGCCCCGACGACGACGGCGATGGCTGCCTGCAGGACATCCACTGGGCACAGGGTAGCGTGGGCTACTTCCCGACCTACTCGCTCGGGAGCATGTTCGGCGCCCAGCTCGCCGCGTCCCTGGAGGAGGACCTGGACCGCGCGGACCTCGTCCGCGAGGGCGAGTTCGGTCCGATTCTCGACTGGCACCGCGAGCACGTCCACCGGCACGGCTGCCGGTACACCACCCCGGACCTGATCGAAGAGGCCACCGGGGAGTCTCTCACCGCCGACTACTTCCTCGACTACGCCGAGTCGAAGTTCGGCGACCTCTACAATCTCTGAGCCGGTCGATCCGGTTTCGCCCGAGGAGTGACGGCGGTGATGGAAGAGTGACGGCGGTGATGGAAGAGTGACGGCTCACCGCGCCGCTTTTGCCTGGCCCCCGCCAACGCCGTTCCATGAGTGCGGACCTCACGCCGACGCAGCTCGATCGCTACTCCCGCCACGTGATCATGGACGACGTGGGGCCGGAGGGACAGGCGGCCATCCGCGACTCGTCCGTGCTGGTCGTCGGGGCGGGCGGGCTCGGCACCCCGATCATCCAGTACCTCGCCGCCGCCGGCGTGGGCCGGCTCGGCATCGCCGACGACGACGCCGTCGAACTCTCCAACCTCCAGCGGCAGGTCATCCACGGGAACGACGACGTCGGCCGGCCGAAGGTCGACAGCGCCACCGAGGCCGTCGCCGCGCTCAACCCCGACGTCGTCGTGGACCGCCACGAGATGCGCGTCTCGGCAGCGGAAGCGCCGGCTCTCGTCGAGGACTACGACGTCGTCGTGGACGGCTCGGATAACTTCCCGACCCGGTTCCTCCTGAACGACGCCTGCGTGTTCGCGGACACGCCGCTGGTCCACGGGGCCGTCTACCAGTTCGAGGGCCAGGCGACGACTCTCGACGGCGGTCGGCCCTGCTACCGGTGTCTCTTTCCCGAGGCGCCACCGGCGGGGGCCGTCCCCGACTGTGCGACCGCCGGCGTCCTCGGCGTCTTGCCGGGCACCATCGGGACGATTCAGGCGACGGAGGTCCTCAAACTGATCCTCGACGTCGGCGACCCACTCGTCGGGCGGTTACTCGCCTACGACGCCAGGGATCTGACCCTCGAGACGCTCACAGTTCGGCCCGATCCGGACTGTCCGGTCTGTGGCGACACGCCACGGATCGACTCCGTCGAGGCCGGGATCTACGAGGGCCGGTGCGCGCTGTCGGACTGAACGGATGCCGGGAATGGGATCGAGCATCGTCGGTAGGGGTTGGTCACCCAGTTTCGGGCTTCGTCATCGAACCGCTGCGCCGCCATCTCGGCGTCGACCACGACCGCCCCCTCTCGTGAGTTGCAGTGACTACAACTGGGAACGCAAACAGCTCGAACGCCCTGACCTCGCTTCCGAACGGACGCCGCAATCGCAAACAGCTGGAACGCCCTCATCTCGCTCGCGGTCGCTGAGGGACGTATCCTCGCTCGCGCTGGTCGCTCGGATAGTGGTCCCTCAGCGACTACACGAAGCGCGAGCTGGGAGGCGGCTGTAGTGAGAGACGGAACAGCTGATTAATTGCGGGACCCTTCCGAATAGATTCCGACTATTCCAGCCCTGGTGGCCGTGTCAGCAGCCGGATCGGGTGGGGCTCAAAGGGGCTGGCTTCTCGCCGATTCCCGGCGACGCAAGCACCGGAGCGAAGGCTCTGAGTGCGAGACTCGACCGGCGCGTGCCTCGATCGGCGCGTGCCTCGACCGAAGGGAGAGGCACGGTCTGGTCGGCCGGTGTCCTCGT
>JAZKTI010000198.1:0-4924 GCA_036625635.1 Haloarculaceae archaeon | reverse complement strand
GGCCGAACCTGAACGGAATCGGCACGGAGTTTGAACAATCTTCTTTCGTGTCGGGACCCTCGGCCATACTATGACAACCGCCGAACGGATTCGATCCCTCGCCGGCCCCCTCACCAGGGGCGACCTGCTGTTTGCGGTGCTGGCGGGCCTGACTGGCGTCGCCGGGTCTTTCGCAATCGCTGGTTACTCGCGGCAATTCCTCGTCGCTCCCATCGACGCACTGGTGGTCGATCTGACGCCGGGCGGGATCATCGCCTTCATGATCCAGAACGTCGGCGAGGAGGCCCACCTCCTCCACATCAGTCTCTCCCTCCTGATCGCAACCGGCCTCCTCTCGGGCGCGGCCGCGGTCGGGCTACTCGCAAAACGGCGCTGGACGCCCAGTTCGACCGGATCGGTGCTTGGATTCCTGTTTGGGGGCCTCCTGGCAGGACTATTCGCCTGGGGAATTACGGCGGCCATCACGGGTCGGCCGGGACTCGCGATCGGCGCGGGCGGCCCGGTGGCCGTGTTCACCGCCGTGGCTGGTCGCTCGAGTGCCTGGCCCACCCACCCGAGTGTTTCGAGCAGTTACCCGAGTGGCTCGTCGGGCCGCCCGACTGAGTCTGCCGATCAGTCCCAGGGTTCCGGAGGCCACAACGCGTCCCGCCGGAGTGCCCTGCTCGCCGGCGCGAGTGCCCTGGCGTTCGTGGGGGTCTCCGGCGGCCTGGGTTGGCTGGTCGGCCGGTCGGACGACGGTGGCGAGGACTCGTCGCCGGTCGACGACGAGACGGCGGCGCTTCTCGACGAGGCCGAGGAGAAGTCCCTCGACATTTCGGGGACTGTCCCAGGCCTCGTGAGCCCCGCCGGGGAGTTCTACAACACGGACATCGCCCAGTTCGACCCCGAGCTGTCCGCAGCGGACTGGGAGCTGACGATTACCGGGGAGGTGGGTGGCGAGGAGACGATCACCTTCGACGAACTGACCGACATGCCGACCGAGCGGCGGTTCACTACGCTCCGGTGCGTCGGCGAAGCGCTCAACGGCCACAAGCTCGACACGGCCGTCTGGACCGGCACGCCGCTCCGGCCACTCCTCGAGGAGGTCGACCCGGAGGGCGAGTGCGGGTGTGCGATGCTGCGGGCCGAGGACGGCTACTACGTCCAGTTCCCCACCGAGGCCCTCGAAAACGGCTTCCTCGCCTGGGAGATGAACGGCCGTCCGCTGCCCACGTCCCACGGGCACCCGGTCCGCGTCCTGATTCCGGGCCACTGGGGCGAGACGAACGTGAAGTGGCTCGAGGAGATCGAGTTGCTCGACGAGGAAGTCGACGGCTACTGGGAGGAACGCGGGTGGCACGGGACCGGGCCGGTCGAGACCGTCGCCAAACTCTGGAGCGATACCGTCCTCGGGAACGGGAACGTCGAGCTGGCAGGCCACGCCTACGCGGGAACGCGCGGAATCGACCACGTCGAGGTGTCGATCGACGGTGGAGACACCTGGCAGGACGCCGAGCTCTCGGAGCAACTGCCCGGCGAGGACGTCTGGCGACAGTGGCGATTCGAGTTCGAACCGGACGGAACCCACGAGGTCGTGGTCCGGGCCATCGACGGCGAAGGGACCGTCCAGGCCGAGACGGAGTCGGATTCCTTCCCCAGCGGTGCGACGGGGTGGGTCTCGAAGAGGATCCGGGCGTAGGGTCGGCGGCCGGTCCACCGAGGGGCCTCGGAGGGCGATTCCGACCGCCGACGGGCTGAGACCGATCAGGGCCGCCGACGCGATGGGACCTGTCAGTACCGCCGACGCGATGGGACCCGTCAGGACCGGCGCCGGGCCGGGACCGGTCAGGACCGGCGTCGGGCCTCGACGACGCTCTCGGCCCAGTCGACGGCCTCGTCGAGGACCTCGCCCGGATCCTCCTCGAACTCGAACTCGCGGACGTAGCGGTCGTCCTCGTCGTAGTGGCCCCCGAGGAGGTGGGTCTCCTGGCGCTCGACATTCGCGGGAACCAGCCGCGCGAGGACGTCGTTCTGGGCCCGTGCAGTCTCGACTGCCGTCAGCCGCGCGGAGGGGTCCCGATCCACCAGGAGCGAAAACGTCGAGAGCCGCATGTAGGTGGCGACCCCGTCCTGCTCGGTCCCGCCCGGAAGGTCGGAGGCGATCCTGGCGTCGTACCCCCGCGTGGCGAGGTCCTCCGCGAGTCCCGGTAGTTCCGCCGGGTCCCCCGTGCCGACCAGCAGCACCGAGTTGTCGATCGTGTCGACGACCGTCTCCAGGGCCGAGACGAGGTCGCCGAGGTCCTCGTCGTCGGCACCGACAGCGTCGAGGTAGCCGTCGTCGACCATCTCCCGGAGGGTCTGCATCTGGTCGCGGAGGTCACCGCGCTCCTTGGGCTGGCCCCAGTACTCCCGGAGCTTCGGCCGCTCGTCGACGGGCTGGACGTCCAGGGGCTCCTCGGAGGCCCGGATGGCCTCGAGGGCGGCCTGCGCGCTCTCGATCGTCGAGAAGTAGGTGACCGTCTCCTCGACGCAGACCGAGAGGAGGTCCCGCTCGCGGGAGAGGACGAGGTCGACCTGGCCGTCGTGGACGGCCTGCTTGGCGGCCTCGAGGTCCTCGTAGTCCGCCAGCGAGCGTTCGTCGAAGAACTCGCCGAAGCCCGCGACGGGCAGATCGACGATGGCGGTGCCCGAGAGGGGGATCGGCTTGCCGACGCTCATCTGGGCCTTCTGGTAGGCCTTCCCGAAGGTGTCGGCGGTACCCATCACCTCGCCGGTGGACTTCATCTCCGGGCCGAGGCGGGGGTCGCTGCCGGGGAGGCGGTCGAATGGCAGCACGACTTCCTTCACGCTGACCTGCTCGGGGACGTGCTCCTCGTAGTCGAGGTGCTCCAGCGAGGCGCCGGCCATGACCTTCGCGGCGATCTTGGCGATCGGGACGCCCGTGGCCTTCGAGACGAAGGGCACGGTCCGGGAGGACCGCGGGTTCGCCTCGAGGACGAACACCTCGCCCTCGCGGACGGCCAGCTGGACGTTCAGGAGGCCGACGGTGTCCAGCGCATCGGCGATGTCCTCGACGACCTCGCGGACCCGGCGGTTGACGTCGCGGCCGAGGGACCGCGGCGGGATCATGCAGGCCGAGTCACCGGAGTGGATACCCGCGGTCTCGACGTGCTCCATGACCCCACCGATGAGGACGTTCTCGCCGTCGGCGACCGCGTCGACGTCGAGTTCGACCGCGTCGGCGAGGAATTCGTCGATCAGGATCGGCTTGTCCGGGGAGACGCGGACCGCCTCCTCGATGTAGGTCTCGAGGTCGGCGTCGTTGTAGACGACCTCCATCGCGCGCCCGCCCAGCACGTAGGAGGGGCGGACGAGGACGGGGTAGCCGATCTCGTGGGCGAGGTCGAGGGCCTCGGCCTCGCTGGTGGCGGTGCCGCCCTCGGCCTGGGCGATGCCGAGGTCGTCCATGAGCCGATTGAACCGGTCGCGGTCCTCCGCGAGGTCCATCGCCTCGACGGCGGTCCCCATGACCTCGCACTCCAGGTCGCGGCGCTCGAGTTCGTCCTCGAGGGGGCCGCCCACGTCGACGGAGGTCTGGCCGCCGAACTGGACCATGACGCCGTCGGCCTCGGTGGCCTCGACGACGTCGGCGACCTCCTCGGCGGTAACGGGTTCGAAGAACAGGCCGTCGGAGGTGTCGTAGTCAGTCGAGACCGTCTCGGGGTTGTTGTTGACGACCTGGGCCTGGATGTCCACCTCCTCGAGGGCGTCGACGGCGTGGACCGAGCAGTAGTCGAACTCGACGCCCTGCCCGATACGGATCGGGCCGCCACCGACCACGACGACGCTCTCGAGGTCGCGGTCGACCCGGAGTTCGTCGCGGTCGAGGACCGATACCGGGTCTCGCGTCGAGTAGTAGTAGGGCGTCGAGGCGGCGAACTCGCCGGCGCAGGTGTCGACGAGCTTGAAGTCCCGCGACGTGGTGGCCTCGTCGACGGCCTCGAGCGTGACGGTGGTGCCGCCGTCGGTCGAGGGGCCGCCGTCGGTCGAGGGGCCGCCGTCGTCGGTCGAGGTGTCGCCGTCGTCGGTCGAGGTGTCGCCGTCCGCGGCAGTCGTTCCGCCGTCCGCGGCAGTCGTTCCGTCGTCCTCGGCAGTCGTTCCGCCGTCCTCGAGAGTCGACTCGCCCCCGTCGGTCACCGCCTCCTCCCCCCGGACGGCCCCCCGCTCGTCGAGGAGCCGATCGGGCAGCCAGGACGGGTGGACGTCCGCGAAGTCGCCGCCGGCAAGCATGGCGATCTCGTGATCGGTGAACCCGGCCCCGGCGGCGGTCGGGAAGTCGCCGGAAGCCGCTGCCTCGGCGGCCTCGGCGATCCGCCGGTACCGCTCGACGTACCACTCGCGGATCTCGGTGAGTTCGCTGACCAGCGAGACGGAATAGCCGCGCTCGAAGGCCTCGAACATCGCGTAGGGGCGGTCCGGCGTCGGCCGCTCGAGAAAGTCCCGCTCGAGGTCCGCGTCCTCGACATCGCTCCAGTCGACCGCGGGATCGTACTCCGAGGAGCGCAGGGCCTTCAGGAGGCTCTCCTCGAAGGTCCGCCCGATCGCCATCGCCTCCCCCGTCGACTTCATCGCCGGCCCGAGTTCGAACTCGACGTCCCGGAACTTGTCCTTGGGCCAGCGGGGCACCTTCGTGACCACGTAGTCGATGGCCGGCTCGAAGGCCGCCGTGGTCTCGCCGGTGATCTCGTTGTCGATCTCGTGGAGGCGCTTGCCCAGTGCGACCTTCGCGGTCACGCGCGCGATCGGGTATCCCGTCGCCTTCGAGGCGAGCGCGGACGAGCGGGAGACCCGCGGGTTGACCTCGACGACGCGGTACTCCCCCCCGGGGGTCCCGTCGTCGCGCCAGGCGAACTGGATGTTACAGCCGCCCTGGATGCCGAGTTCG
>JAZKTI010000005.1:0-25421 GCA_036625635.1 Haloarculaceae archaeon | reverse complement strand
CGCGAGGTCTGCGCGACATATTCTCGCTGCTCACCGCTTCGCTCGCTGCTCACCGGCTCCCGCCCGTCGCCGGCTCGTTTCGAGACGCTCCCTGTGGGCCGGTTCGTTCCACGCACCGAGGGCCTCCCCTCGTTCGTCCCCCGAGCCACCGTCAGAGCAAGCTCTGACGAGCTCCCCCTCGGTCGCACGCTCCCTCGGGGGAACCTCGCTCGCTCGTTTCACTCGCTCACGAGGACACCGGCCGACCAGACCGTGCCTCTCCCTTCGGTCGAGACACGCCGCGGTCGAGTCTCGCACTCGCTGTCGCTCGCTCTGATAGCCCTCGGTCAGAACTCGCGACCTGGGAGGCGCCTCTGCCGCCTCCGTATATTGTGCGGGAGGCCGGCCGCCGTCCCGACGTCGCGGCGCTCCCCGCCGCGCTGCCGGCACGCAGGTGAGGGCTTTCGGGGTGGGTGCGGTAGAAAGGTGCTATTGCTGGATATCGAGCGTCTAACCAAGACCGGTCCCGCCAATAGTCAGTATACGGCGGGTCAGATCAGTAACCGTTGCCGCCGATGGGCGGGACCCGGCGGGCCAATACACCCTCCCCTGGGGCCAATGGTCGGTACCCGGCAGGTCGGGTCAGCAACCGTCGCCACCAATGGTCGGTACCCGGCAGGTCGGGTCAGCGACCGTCGCCACCAATGGTCGGTACCCGGCGGGCCGATAGTCAGGATGCGGCGTTCCAGGTCAGTAACCGAGGTCGTCACTGGTCAGTAGCCGAGACTGGACACCGTGATTTACCACTGACCCAGACGTACCCACATGTGGAAGTTATTATGACGAACGAAACCGGCACGCGGTTCGAGCAATACACCGAGCCGCCCGCGGAGCGCCCGACTCTCATCGAAGGATTGCCTGGTCTCGGCATGGTCGCATCAATCGCCGTCGATCAGATCACCGATCAACTCGGCCTCGAGCAACACGGCTCGATCGTCTCGGAGGACTTCCCTCCTGCGGCTTCCTTCGCCGACGGTCGGGTCCGCGACCTCGTCAGGGTCTACGCGGGTGAGGATCCACCGATAATGACCCTCCAGAGCGACGTCCCCATCCCGCCGAATGCCGTCGGCTCGCTCAGCGAGTGCGTCCATACAAACCTCGCCTCGGAGTTCGAGCGGGCCATCTTCATCGCCGGCGCGCCCGCCGAGTCAGAGGAGGAAATCGGGCAGGTCGAGGGCGTCGCGACCGACGACGAGATGGCTGCTCACCTCGCGGACGGGGGTGTCGCGCTCGCGGAGGCGCCAGGGGTTATCGGCGGTATCACGGGCGGCCTCGTCGCGGCCTGTTACCACGAAGATGTCCCGGCAGCGGTGCTCGTCGTCCGCTCGAATCCCTACATCCCTGACCCCGGTGCGGCCCGGGTCCTCATCGAGGAGTCTCTGGAACCGCTCGTGGACTTCGACATCGACACCAGAGAACTCCGGGAGCAGGCCGAACAGATCCAGGAACAGAAGGAACAGATCGCCAAACAAGTCCAGCAGTACCAGCAACAACAGCAGCAACAGCAACAGCCCTCGGTCAAGGGCATGTACCAGTGAGGCCCGAGCCGTCCGCTGCATCCACTCGCCGCCGTGGCTCGTCAGGAGGCCGGCCGACGGCCGTTCGGGACGCGGTCACGCGGAGGGAGTATCCCTCGGTGCGGATGGACTCCACGAATCCCCCTGAGCAGTGGCCGCGGAACGACTTCCCGCTCCCGTCGGCGGATCGCCGCGGAGTGACCCCGCTCCTCAAAGGACCCCACGTTTCGAACGATATGTCGCCTCACACCGGCTCCTCGCGTCCGGCCGGGGCCGCCTCGATCTCCTCGAGACCGAGGTCGATGAGTTGCCGCAGGACTTCCCCCTCGGTGATGTCGTACTCGCGTGCCAGGGACTGTATCTCCCGGGCGCGGGCGTCGTTACAGACGACCGTGAACCGGGTGGGCATGACTCACAGGTACGACAGCGGGCATCATAAACATCAGTCAGACGGCTGGCACACGACGGCCCGACGAGGGAGCAAAAACTGAACCGGCGCGGGCTACCCCGTGGGAACGCCGCCGGTGACGCGGACGTACATCCCGATGAACGAGAGTGCGTTGAACGCCCCGTGAATCAGGATCGGGACCACGATGTTGTCCGTCCGCTCGTAGCTGGCCCCGAGGACGAGTGCCAGGGTGAAGACGGTCGTCAGCGACACCAGCGTCGCGCCCGGCGTGGCGCTCAGGTACTGGAAGAAGTGCATCCCGGCGAACAGGGCCGATCCAGCGATGACCGCGCCCCAGCGGGTCATTGCCCCGTAGAGGTACTTCTGGACGACGTTTCGGTAGAGGAGTTCCTCGCCCGGCGCGATGGCCAGGAAGGACAGCGGCACCAGGTAGAGCACCCAGGTCGCGGAGGCGGTCTCCTCGGCCTGACGCTCGATCTGGCTGGTGGCCATTGGGACGCCGAACTCCCTGACCACGATCCCGATCGCGGTGCTCACCGCGATGAGCGTGAGGAATCCGAGGAGGGCAATGCCGAGGTCCCGGAGCGAGGGGACCGCGAGGTCGAAGAAGGATACATCACCCCCGAGGACACGTCGAACTACCAGCCAGGCGTAGCCCACGAGCGCGAGGGCGAGGCCGACGGTCAGGACGATGTAGATCCGTCCGAAACTGTCGGCGACGCCCGTCTCTGCGAGCCCCCCTGCGAGGAGGGCCGCGAGGACGTTCCCGACGAGAAAGCCGAGCGTCCCGATTGCGCCCGCGGTCGCCACGCCGGCCGCGGCACGGAGAAACGACCCGTTCGAGAGGCCGCGGACCTCAGCGACCCCGACGGCCACCACGAGGATGGCGAGCAGACCGGCGACGGGCACACCGCCGGGCTGGGGCCAGACGGTTACTGCGTCGACCGCCCGGAGCACGTCGCCAGCGGCGACGACCAGCCCGCCAAGGACGGCGAGGCCTCCGGCGGCCCGGCGGCCGAGGAGTCCCTGGCGATCGAGGACAGAGGCCAGGAGTGCGATGACCGCAGCCGCCTGGACGGCAAGGGCGACAGGAAACCCGGCCACCACCGCTTCGGTTCCCGGGCCGGGTGCAAGGAGCACAACGAGGGCACCGCCAGCCACCAGCACGCCGAGGAGGGGGCCGATCGACGGCGCCACGCGTTCGTCGCCCCAGGTCTCGATTCGGGCCAGCGTGGCGTGAACGAGTCCCGACTCAGATCGAGGGCCAGGGGCCCGCTCGGTATCCAGTGACGGCTCCTCCGGGTCATACCCGCCGCCGGGCCGGCTGGCAGCGTCCGATCCGTCGGTGTCCGTATCCTCGCCGGTCGGACCGCCACCGCCCCAACCGCTGCCGGCAGTGCCGGATCCCTCACCGGACGAGTCGTCTGTCATCATGTACGCTCCGCTCCCGAGTGCAAAAGGGGCTACGTTCCGGGACGCCGTCCGCTCCACGTGGAGCCGGTCACCCGTCACCGTGGGCGATCTCCAGCCCACGGCCCTCTTGTCGCCGCCTGGCGAGCCCCGGCTCACTCGACGACGAGTCGCTCTTTCTCGGCGACGGTCGCAGCCTCCTCGAAGTCGCCGCCGCCGAGGAGCCCCCGCGCGGCCCGCTTGCCCCACTCCACTGCGGGCTGGGTGAACGTGTCGACGTCGTAGAGTTCGCCCGCGAGCACGCAGGCGGCCTCCATCGCGTAAAGCAACTCACCGACCCCCTCGGCGTCGAGGCAGTCGACCTCGATCCGGACGTTTGGCCGGCGGGCCGCCGCCAGACTGGCCTCCGTCGCCTCGAACTCGGCGTCGAGGAGGTCCGCAAGTCCCTGCCCCCCAAGGTAGGCGAGGTCGGCGACGTCGGTCTCGGGGACCTGGAGGGCCGGTCGGTCCCGCGGTCGGGCGAGCGTGACCAGCTTGTCCCGTGGCCCGGCGCGGTAGAGTTGGAGCTGGGAGTGCTGGTCGGTCGCTCCCAGGGCCCGGACCGGCGTCTGGCCGCGGCCGTCCTTCCCGAGACTCTCCGCCCAGAGCTGTGCGAACCACTCCGCGAAGGGCTCGAGGCGCTCGGCGTAGGGCATCATCGCGTTTACGCTCGCGCCCCGTCGGTTCAGGGCGTAAGCGACGGCGCCATAGGCGTAGGGCGGGCACTCGAACAGCGACGGCCCGAGCGTCTCCGCCATTGCCCTCCCCCCGGCCAGCACGCCCTCGAGGTCGTGGCCACGGATGGCCGCGGGGACGAGGCCTACCGCCGAAAGCGCGGAGAACCGCCCGGGGACCCCGGCCGGAACCGTCAGTCGCGGGAGATCGTGACGGGTAGCGAGGTCCGCCAGCGGGCCGCTCTCGCCCGTCGTGACGACCGTTCGCCCGGTCCAGTCGACGTCGGCCTCCTCCATCGCCTCCCGGACCACGAGGAAGGTGGCCAGCGTCTCGGCGGTCGTCCCGGAGCGGGAGACGACGTTGACGGCCGTCTCCGACAGGGGGAGTGCTCCGAGGACAGCCCGCGTGTGCGCGGGATCGACGTTGTCGAGGACCCGATGGTCGACCTCGCCCGGACCGAGGGCGCGGGTGATGGTCTTCGCGCCGAGCGCGCTGCCGCCGATGCCGACCGTCAGGACGGCCTCCGCGTCGGCAACCGGTTCGACGGCCCCTCGAATTGTTCCGGGGTCGGTCCTGTCGGGCAGATTCAGCGCGGCGTAGCCGAACTCGTCGTCGGCCCGGCCCGCGGCGATGCGCTCGTGGGCCTCGGCGACCCGCTCGTCCAGCGCCGCGAGGTCGTCCTCGGAGACACCCGGATCCGCCCCGGAGGCCAGGGCGTTGCCGATGTCGACGTGCATACGAGCCCTGCTCGCGGGGTCGGCCTAAACCTGTCGCGTCCGGGATCGTTCAGAGCCGTCGCCAGGCCTCGGCGAGCGGCCTCACCGCAGGGTCACGACAGCGGGCGATCAGGTTGCCGTGTGGGTAGCCACCGGAACCGGGCGGCTTAACCCCCGGCCCGGCGAACCTGGAGGTACATGGTCGGGTCGGACGAGAACAGCTACGGCGGCGTCGTCGGGGCCTTCCCCTACGCCTTCCGAGCCAGTGATTCCCGACTGTTCCGGAGTTACGTCGCGATCGGGGGGGTGGTCGCCGTTCTCGCGACCTTCCTCTTTGCCGGCTCCGTCGTCACGATCCTCGCGGACACCGTCCAGACCACCGGCGGGACCATGACGTTCTCGCGGGCATTCGTGGTCGTCGTGGCCCTCGTCATCATCGGCCCGCTGCTCGCGCCGGTCCTGCTCGCAGCCCGGCGCCACCGCCGGGGATCGGGACGCACCGCCTACGATCGGGCGATGGCCGCCGCCGGCTACGGATTCCTCCTCTCGGTGTACCTGGCACTCGTGATCTCTGCCCCGCCAGGGACCCGCGAGGACCCGCCGGCCCTACTCGACCCGGTCGTCCGGTTCCTCTACGACCTCCCGCAGGTCGCGGGATTCCTGCCGCTGGTTCTCGGTGCAGTCGGGATCTACCTCGCTCATCGCTCGTATCGGTAACGATGGTCGCGCCGATCGGTACCCAGGGTGGGCCGGTGTGCTCGATCCGGCCCACCGACAGCGAAACCCCGAAAAGAACCACACGCCTATCGAGGATACATGTCCGAGGAGGGGGCCGATGACTCCGACCGCGAAGCGGGCCATTCTGACGGTAATGGCGAGGCCCCGAACGTCGAAGGTGACGCGTCCGGCGTCGAAAGTGAGGCATCCGGCGTCGAGTGGGAGTACCCCGACCGCGAGGGGGTACTCACCGCGACCTTCCTGGTGAGCGAGGCTGACGAGGACACGGCCGTCCTCCGGGACGTCCGGACGAACCAGATCCACGCCCTGTCCGAGAATCCCGACCTCCACGTCGGCGAGATCCTCGAGGGGACGATCGCGCCGGAGCCACCCCTCGAGTTGGCCTGGGAGGTCCTCGAGATCGAGACGTGTCGAGCGATACCGGTCGAGCGGAGCCCCGAACGGCCGACGAAGCAGGCCCGCGACATCGCCGCCGACCAGGACGTCGGCGATGTAGCCCGGCGGGAGCGGGCGGGAAAGGGTAAACTCCACGTGCTGACCGTGCCCGAGGAGGAGACCGAATCAGCGGCCCAGGACGTCGTCGACGACGAGGAGACGGTGGTCCGTGCCGCGGAATTTGGCGTCGAGCGCGTAGAGGTCCGTGCCGCCGACGGCGTCCTCTGCGTTCGATATTTGCCGTGAGTTGCCCATCGTGACGTTGTTCTGATCGAACGACTCTCCCTCTCGTCCCCTGGCCTTGCTGTGACTGGGACCGCAACGGCAACCAGCCTGACAGCCCTCGCCTCGGTCTCGGATGGAGACTCGACCGCCACCGCACACAGCCCGAAAGCCCTCGGGCCGCACGCGAGTTCTGAGCGACATAACCTCGCTGCTCACCGGTTCGCTCCGCTCACCGGGTCGCTTCGGTCGCCGAGCAAACGAGTTCTCTCGAGCCCCCGCTCGGCCACGCCGAGGTTCCCACTGCCGTCAGGACCACTGCCTTCCTCGGACGGCCCGGCCGAGGTCCTCACTGCGATCGACCTCGCACCGCTCGAGCCTCGCGCCGCTCGGCCTCGCAGCCACGGATGGGGCCTGCTGCTCGGTGCGCATCGTCTCACAGGGCTCAATCCGTTCGCCGAGAGACTCACTACGGCCGTCTCTCGAGCCCTCGTTCGCCCAATCTACTCGCTCACGAGGACGCCGTTCGAGCAGAAGGCGCCACTCCTTGCAGTCGCGGCACCCGGGCCTCGCCCTTTCAGTCCGCCAGAGATCCGGATGACGAGGCGAACTGGGCATCCGGCCCATACCCAGCTACCAGCAGTTGGCCCCCTGGCGGACTGAAAGGGCGAACCTCGGTCGCGGTCGCTGAGTGACCACTATCCGACCGAGCGAAGCGAGGGAGGATATGTCGCTCAGCGACCGCGAGCGAGGTGAGGGCTTTCGGGCTGTCTGCGGTGGCGAGAACGGTTTAATCGAAACGAGCGCACCGAGGCCGTTGGACTCCAGAGGAGCGACACAACTGCAACATTGCCGCGATATCCCCGAGGGGACGTGGTACCCAGCCGACAGAATCCAGCGAAGTCACTACCGACGAGACCAATGTCGACACCGAAAACTCGTGGCGCCTACTCCCACTCGGTGTAGCCGCACTTGCCACAGTGGAGGCGGTCGCCGTGGTCGCCGAGGAAGGTGTCACCACAACGCGGACACTGCTCGCGCTCCGTCGACCCGGACTCGCCGTAGAGTTCGTGGCGGGCCATCTACGCCTCCTCGGCCTCTTCCTCGGCAGGCTCCTCGCCGTCCGTGACGATCTTGTTGCGTTCGAGCATGTGGTCCTGCTCGACCGCGAGGGCGTCGTCGGGCGTCTCGTAGACCTTGGCGTAGCCGACGGTCGTCCGCATTCCGAACTTCGTGTTCAGCTGGTGGACGACGACCTCGCCGGAATCCTTGTTGAGCATCGCGGCCAGACTGTCCCTGACGGACAGGCGGGAAGGCGTCGCCTCGTCGTGGCTGACCTCGAAACGGACGTCGGTCCGGTGGAGCATGGGGTTGTCCTGCTCCTCGATGATATCGACTTCCATAGTTCGTTGGACGTAGATAGCCCGTGAAGCGCGTAAAAGGATTTCGAAGCGGCTGACGGTCGCGACGGCGGTGGGGTTCGGAAGTGTCCCACCCGCGAGACACCAGTCCTCTCTCGTGCCTCCCCCCTCTCGGTCCACTCGTTTCGACCGATCCGGCTTGTTTGCCCCGTCCCACTCTTTCCCTCCCCATCGGTGGCGGTCTCCCCAAGTCACCTCCTGTCCACGTCTCTACCCCATTGCCACTGGTCCCCCTCACCCCCCGGCCCGACTGGAACCACAATCCCGAAACACCCCTGGCTCCGAGGGGGGACACGATGGGAGCCAACGAGGACCTCGCCGCCGTCGTCGCTCGCGAGGATGCTCAGTCGGCCATCGCGGCGTTGCGGAGCGAGGGCGTCTACGACGACGACCGGCAGGTTCGCCCCCTCGGGGAGGACGACATCGCGATACCCGTCACGGAAGCACCTCGGCGCACCACGGTCCGCCGGGTCGTCCGGACGCCCGGCGATCCGCGGCTCCGGACCCTCGCGGATCACCTCCGGCAGCGGGGCTGGACCGACGAGGAGATCGACCGGGCCCCGGCCTCCTGGGCCCAGCTCGGGACCGTCGTCCTCGTCGACGTGGGCGAGACGCCCCGGCCGGCTGAGGTGGGCGAAGCGCTGCTCGCGCTCCACGGCGGCGCGGACACGGTGCTCGACCGGGGCCCGGTCCGTGGCGAGCACCGCGAACCCGAGGTCGACGTCCTCGCCGGCGAGGGCGACACCGAGACCGTCCACGTCGAGCACGGGACGACTTACGCGATGGACCTCGCGGAGGTGATGTTCTCGCCCGGCAACAAGGCCGAGCGGGCCCGGATGGGCGACGTGGTCGCCCCCGACGAACGGGTGCTGGACATGTTTGCCGGCATCGGCTACTTCGCCCTCCCGATGGCCAGAGCTGGAGCAGCAGTCACGGCCGTGGAGCGGAACCCGACGGCCTTCGAGTACCTCCTCGAGAACGTAATCAGGAACGAGGTCACCGACGCCGTCTGCACGTACCGGGCCGACTGCCGCGACGTCGTCGATTCCCGCGAAGGCACCGATTTCGATCGCGTGGTGATGGGCCACTACGAGGCTCACGAGTATCTCGAGGGCGCGCTCTCGGCCCTGGCACCGGGTGGGCGGCTCCACATGCACGAGGCCACACCCTCGGCGCTCGTGCCGGACAGGCCGGTCGAACGGCTCCAGGAGGCAGCCGCACGGGCCAAAAGGGACGTCGACGTCCGGGAGACCCGGTACGTCAAGGGCTACGCCGAGGGCGTCTCCCACGTCGTCGTCGATGCCGTCCTCGACCCGTGAGTCGACGACCGCTGTCGCGGCGAGTCCCGGGCGTGGCCGCTCGTGACTCGCCCGCACGAAAGTCCTAACTGGGGTCGGACCCGAATCCCGGTCATGGACCGCCAACAGTGGATTGCGCTCGTTCTCGTGCTTCTGATGGTGGGGTCCTCGCTCGTCTACGGGGTCTCGCTTGCGCTCTGAAACGTGGTCGGTCCCCGACGACCCGGGACCGGCGGGCCGGGTCGGGACCGACAGCACCTCTCTGAAAGAGCGGAGCGTGTCCGGACCCAGAGAGCGGCCCCGGACGGGATGCCGGGTCGAACGGGAGGGCATCCCGAGAGGGTTCGGGGTGATCGACCCGCCGAATCACTCGCCCCACACGTCCGAAAGCGGGTGGTCCTCGACCTGGGTCGCCGCCTCGGACGTCGAGGACCCCGACTGCGGGTCCGACCCGCGGGCGAGGCCCGTCGGACCGGTGAGGTCGAACCCCTCGAGGGCGGCCGGCGCGCTAGCCATGGGCAGGTCGGGGCTGCGCATCCGATCGACCTGGGCGGCGAACCAGTCGGGCAGGTTCTGCCGGGCGCGCTCGAAGAGGTCGAGGAGGGAGGCGTCCGCCAGGTAGGTGGCGCCGTGGTCGTCGGGCGCGCGGACGATCCGGCCACAGGCCTGAACGACCGTTCGCAGCGCCGTCCGGTAGTACCAGTCCCACTGGCCGGCCTCGAGGCGGTGGGCCACCCGCGAGTCGCGCGTGTTCGGGAAGGGCGCCTTGCAGATGACCTGCCACCTCGCGAGGTCGCCCTCGAGGTCGAGGGCCTCCTCCATCTTCACCGAGAGGAAGACCTCGGGATCGTCGCGACGCTGCCAGGTCGACAGGTGGGCCTCGCGGTCGTCGCGGTCGTGGCGACGAACGCGCGAGCCGACGCCACGGTCGGCGAGCCCGGCGGCGAGAGCCGCCTGGATGTCGTAGGAGTGGCAGTGGATCAGCCCCTTCTCCTCGGGGTGGTTCGCCATGATCCGGAGGACCGTCTCGAGCAGCTTCGGAAGGGTCTCCTCGCGCTCCTCGTAGGTCATCTTCCCGCGGGCGACGTCGAACAGCGGCCGGTGCTCGACGGGGAAGGTGTGGGGAACCTCGACGAGGGCGACGTCGGCGGGGTCGAGGCCGACGCCGGCACAGAAGGCCGTCTTGTCGAGGATGGTCGCAGAGAGGAGCGCGAACTTCCGACCGCGGTCCCAGACGGTGTGGGCCAGGTACCGCTCGGGATTCAGCGGCCGGACGGTCACCCGGCCTTCCTCGCCGTCGGGCTGGTCGACGACCCAGGTGGTCGGGCTCTCGGGGTCCTTGCACGCCGACACGAACCACTCGCAGTCCGACCGGAGGGTCTCACAACGGTCGCGCTCGGCAACCTCTGCGGGGCGCAGATCGGCCTCGCGACGGAGTTCGGTCAGGCGGCGCTCACAGACCGTCGCGACGCGGTCGGCGTAGTCGACGGCGTCAGCCAGGTCGTCGACGGCCGGTGCGGGAACGGCGTCCCACACCGGGACGGTGTCGGGGCCGAGTTCGATCGTGGCGTACATCTCGGCCCAGTTGCCCAGGCCGTGGGCCTCGTCGATCACGACCACGTCCCGCTGGCCGAAGACATCGGAGCCGGCGGTCTGCATGAAGTAGGCCAGTGTCATCGCTGCGATCGACCGGTTCGCGGCGATCGACCGGTCGGAGAAGTACGGACACCGGTGTTGCACCTCGCAGTCGAAGCCACGCTCGCGGACGCATGGTGCCCGATCTACGGGTGTGTCGGTCTCGCCGGGCAGGATGCACCGGTAGTTGCCCTTCCCCCGGACGATGGCGAGGTCCTCGAGGAGCGGGTCGCCCGCGACGTCCTCGAGCTGGGAAACCTGAGGGGTCGTGTAGTAGGCCCCGACGGGGTCGGCTGGATCGCCGTCGCCCGGCTGGCGGGCACAGCCGGCGATGGCCCGCGCGAGGAGGGACTTGCCGCTGCCGGTCGGCGCGCGAACCAGGACCACGTCGTTGCCGTCCTGGAAGGCGTCCCGCACGGCCGCGAGGGCCCGTTCCTGGGCGCCGCGATAGGAGGGGGCGGGGAAGGCGTCGTGAACGCGGGCGGGTTCCACGGTGGATCTGGTGGCGGGCGTGGTGATAAGCCCCAGGATCGAAGCCGTCCCGGACGGTCGTCCACAGGGCGGGCGCGGAACCGGTCAGGATCATCCGCGACGCGGCCTACTCGACGCCTCACTCGGCGTCCTCGAGTGCAGCGACGTCCTCTGCGGTGATCTCGCGGTCGTCTGGGAGGCGCTCGATGCAGTCGTAGCAGAGGAAGTGCTCGGTGCCGTCGGCAAGTTCCAGCGTGATGCCGTCGGTGGTGTCCTTCTCGAGTGTCCAGATGTTCGCGATGCCGCCCGCGATGGACACGTCCCGTCCGCACCCGTCGCAGGACTCTGTCGCCATACGGGAGGCAAGCGGGCGGGCGGGATAAGCTGTTCCCAGGGGGCTTTGGGGCCTCGCGGTGGCCTACTACCCCGCGGTGGCCTACTACCCCGCGGGGGCCTACTACCCCGCGGGGGCTTTCGGGCCTCGCGGTGGCTTTCCGCCCTGCAGTGGCTCTTGCCCCCCTCTCCACGCTCGCTTACCGCTCCACGGTCCGCTCTGTAAGCCAGGGAGGAGAGACGGTCGAAACCGCTGGGATACTGCTCCAGGCCCGGAGACGCTCGAGCACTTCGATCCGGAGGCACAGACTTACACCGCCAGGACTCCTTTCTCAGACAATGGACGTACTCGTTACGGGCGCGACCGGCTTCGTGGGGGGACGGCTCCTCCCGGACCTCCTCGAGGCCGGACACGACGTCCGCGCGATGACCCGTTCGCCGGAGGACTTCGACGCACCTGTGGGCGTGGAGGTGGTCGGTGGCGACCTGCTCGCTCCGGAAAGCCTCGACGGAGACTTCGAGGGGATCGACGCGGCCTACTACCTCGTCCACTCGATGGGGTCGGGCGCGGACTTCGCGGAACGGGACCGCCGTGCGGCGCGGAACTTCCGGGCGGCCGCAGCGGAGGCCGACGTCGACCGCGTCATCTACCTCGGCGGCCTGGGCGAGGAGGGAGAGGACCTCTCGGCCCACCTGGAGTCACGGCGAGAGGTCGAGACCGTCCTGGCCGAGGGGGAGTACGACCTGACAACGCTCCGGGCCGCGATCATCGTCGGGACCGGCAGCGCGAGCTTCGAGACGATCCGCCAGCTCGTCGCGCGCCTCCCGGTGATGGTGACGCCGCGGTGGGTCCAGACGCCGTGCCAGCCCATCGCAATCGCGGACGTCGTCGGCTACCTCGTGGGGGTACTCGAAAAGCCCGATACCGCCCGGAAGACCTTCGAGATCGGCGGCCCGGATGTCCTTACCTACGCCGAGATGATGCAGGAGACTGCCCGCGCGCTGGGCCGTCGACCTCCGATGATCCTGTCCGTGCCAGTCCTCACGCCCCGGCTCTCCTCCTACTGGGTCTGGTTGGTGACTGACGTCGACATCCGAGTCGCGAGGGAACTCATCGATGGGCTCAAGAACCCCGTCGTGGTCACCGATGACAGCATCCGCGACCACATCGCGCTCGAGCTAACGCCCTTCGACGAGGCGGTCGAGCGTGCCCTGTACAGTGGCGAGGCGGACGCCACGCCGGCCGACGGGGCTCCGGCGTGAGGGGCGACCGGTCCGAGCCCCCGGCGAGGAGCCCCGACACTGCGGCGTCTCAACCACCGGCGCGGTCCGGCCAACCGAACAGGCGCGTCCCGGACCGTGGCCGGTCCGACGGCGGCAGGCCCGTCCCTGACGGGGGTCGGTCCGACGGCGGCAGGCAGGTCCGGCACGGGGATCGGTCCGACGGCGGCAGGCCCGTCCCTGACGGGGGTCGGTCCGGCGGCGGCAGGGTCGAGCACGAATCGGGCCCCACCGAAGAGGCGTGGGTGTACGAGAGTCTCCTCGAGGCCCTGCCGGGAATCAGTGTCGGGCCGCGGACGGCGCTCGCGATCCAGTTCGGAGGCTTCGAACTGGCGGTCGTGTGCTGCTGGCTGATCTACGACCTCCCCACGATCGGTCTCGTGGCCGGGACCGTCGTCGTCGCGGTGTCGACCGTCGGGAGCCTCGCCATGGTGACCATCGCCGACGCGGTGCGGGCGGGCCGAGAGCCGGCGCGGTATCGCCGATTCGTCCTCGGCTCCCGGATCGAACTTGTCCTGGGGCTGGTCGCCTTCATCGGCCTCGTGACCTACCTCTTCGTCGTGGACCCGCGGGAGTCACCGGTCCTCCTTGACACCCTCCTCGGCCCGGATCCGCCCGCCCCGGCCGTCTTCCTGCTGCTCCTCCTGAGCTGGGACGTCTGCTACCGGATCGGGACGGCGTGGTGGGCGGGCGTGACCGGGCTGTGGCGGACGCTCGGGCTCCCCGCCGACCGTCGGGGGAGCAGACACCGACGCCGGTTGGACCTCGCGACCCTCTCCTTCGGGGTGCTCCAGCTATCCCTCCTCCCGTTCGTCTTGAACCACCCGCTCCTGGTCGTCGGTGTGGCTGGCCACGTCGCCGCCGTCGTCCTGGTCATCGGGACAGCACGCCTCCTCGAGGCTCGTGGGAGCCAGAACTAGTCGGACTTGATTTGCTGGAACTGGTCGAGGAGTTCCTCCGTGGAGTCGCCGTCGTCGAACTCGACGCTGCCGTGGTACTCGTTGCGTTCGTCCTCGAAGTCAGCGTCGACGCTAGTGTTCTTGCGTTCGCGACGCTCGTGCTCCTCGTCGTCGTAGGATCCCATCGACATTGTTAGCCACACTCATGCTTGGTAATTACACCCTATGAAACTAACGGTTATCTCGCGAAGCAGACCAGAACGGGAGGGGGCAACGGCCCGGGCCACCGGACCGGGCCCCTGACCGCGAAATCACTCCCGATACCTTGCGCGAGCCTCACTCGGGGAGTGGGACCGTGGTCTCCCGCTCCCAGGACGTCTCGTCAAGGACGGTGATCCCGCTCCGGCCGAAGACGTAGAGGTAGTCGTCGACGTAGCGGGCCCGGAGGGTCTCACCGTCGGTACGGATCGACCTCTCTACCGCGAGGTCGCCGTCAGTGTAGTCGACAATGTAGGCCTCGGTTCCAGCGGGGAGGAAGAACACGCCGTGCTTGCGGTCGATGGTGAAGGCGTGGTGGGTGTCGGCGATGGCCGACCAGCGGGCCTCCGGCAGGAAATCGTCGCCCACGGTGGGGTCCGAGGGGTCGCTGACGTCGAACAGGACCGCTTTCACGCGGCCCTCCTCCTCGCCGACGCCCAGGACCTGATCCTCGTCGATCGGGTGCAGGTACGAGGAAAAGCCCGGCAGCTTCAGCTTGCCGGCGACGGTGGGGTCGGCCGGATCCGAGAGGTCGACGACGTGGAATGGGTCGATCCGCCGGAAGGTGACCACGTAGGCGGTATCCTCGACGTACCGGACCGAGTAGACCCGCTCGTTGAGGCCCATCCCCTGGACCTCGCCGCGAACATCCAGCGACGCGGCGTCGAGGACGTAGAGATCGTTCTCGCTCCGGGCGTCACCCGCGGACGGCACCGTCGTCGTCAGCCGGAGCGTCCCGTTGTACTGGCTCAAGGAGAACTGGTTCAGCGCGTTCCCTGGCACCTCACCGACGGCGTCGACGGCCAGGGAGGACCCCTCGATCGCAACGCGGACCACGCCGGTCCGGACCAGGTCGCGCTGGTGGTCGGCGAGGGCCGCCTGATAGCCGGTCCAGAAGGCCTCGCGGCGCTCGTCGGCTTCCGAACTCGGAAGCGATTGCCAGTAGTTCTCGATGGCCCGGCGGATCTCACGGACGGACGATCGGGCCGAGATGTCGTAGGACCGGATTTCCCGAATCCGGTCGCGAACCGACTCGGGGAGGGCCGCTTGGGAGAGGGCGTAGGTGGCGAGTACCTCCTCGCTGGAGGCGACCTCCGTGTAGGTGGCGTAGATTGCGTCGTCGGAGATGTAGACGATGGAGTTGCGGGCGGTGCCGACGAAGCTGACGGTATCCCCGACGTCGCCCGACGCGGCGTCGATCGAGATTGCGGTGTAGGTTGCGTCGACGGTGACCTGAGAGTCAGGGTGATAGACGTCGGTACAGGCCACGGACGCTTCGCCTGCAAGCGGCTCGATCGGACAGGGGCCACCGGGCTGGACCCGCGTCCTCGTCACCAAATAGAGCGTCCCGTCCTGCTGGCGGGCGCTCACGAGGGAGGCGTTCAGGGACTGGGACCAGGTTTTGGACGGTGACCCGGGCTCGGACACGTCGTAGGCCTGGAGGTGGTCGCCTGCCAGGAGGACCAGGGTATCCCCGCTCCGGAGGAGACGGCCCTGCTCCTCGATGGTTGCCAGGTACTCCGGCGTGGCCGGATCGCCCACGCCGACGACGTGCGTATCCCCCTCGCGTCGGGGCGGAGTGGTCCCCTCGACGTCGTCGGCCGGCCTCGGCTCCACGATCGGGGTCGAGCCCATCGGCGAGTAGTAGAACTCGCGTTCGCCGCTCTTGACCAGGTCGGGTTCGTCCAGGCCGGCGACTTGCACGTTGGTGGTTCCGATACGATCCGGCGCGTCGGCGCTCGGGGCGGCCCCGCCCCCGTCGCCATCTCCGTCCCTCGTGGCGACGGCGTCGCTCTCCGCCTGCGGCTCGGCGGTGAGGCCGACTCTGGGGCCCATCCGGAACGGAACGAGTGCGCCACCAGCTCGTTCCTGACCGGCGCGAACGTACGCCCGGTAGGCCGCCCGGGTGTCGAACCTGGAGACCTCGGGCGAGGGGTCGTCGTCGAACGGATCGGAGGACGACGGGTCGTCGAACGAATCGGGCGAGGAGTCGGTCGTGCGAGGCTGGTCGGCGGCGGCCGGTCCGTCGCCGGTCCCCGGCGCAGCGGGAGCGAGCGCGCCGAGGGCGAGCGCACCCCCGACGCCAGCACCCACGAGCAGGGCGACGAGGACCACTGCGAGCGAACGGTCTCGTGGCATGTCACTAAGTGAGGAGGCAGGGGGTGTAGTTGCCACGGAGACTCAAGCGAGCGTTTCAGTCCACCCGGTGGCGGGTCGGAAGGTCCAAACGGAGCGGTCACGTATCGACCCCCGTGGCAGGACCCATCCGGTTCAGACGTTCCACCGAGGACTGGTCGCGCGAGCGGGTCGAGCAGTCCCTGGGACGGCCGCTTGACGACCGCTTCGGCGCGGCCCTGCTGGAGCCCCAGGTCGATCCCCCGGGCGGGTACGACGCGGTGCGCCTCGAGATGGACAACGACGACCTCGCGCTCTTCGCCTGGAACGACGACGCCTTCTGGCTGGGGAACACCGAGACGCCCTCGACGCTGTGGAAGACCGACAAGGAGACCTTCGAGGAGGCACCCTTCGCGGTAAGTCGCTGGGCCCAGCGCGAACTCCTGGCTACCCTCGAACGCGAGGAGCCCTGGCTCGCCCAGTTCCGGTACCTCGCCTGGTTCTTCCTCCCGGTCCTGTTCTCGAAGGATGGCCGCGAGACGACCCGGCGGTTCTTCCGCGACCACGCCGCCGGCTTCCCCGACGCAGACCGCGAGGCGGGCCTGGCCTTCTACGACGACTTCCTGAAGACCGGTATCCTCGAGGACTACCGGTACACGATGGCCGCGAAACTCGGCACCAGCGAGGCCGTCGACCTCACCCGGATGCAGGCCACGATGGGCGAGTTCAACGCCGCCTGGCTGCTCCGGGAGGCGGGCCACGACTTCGAGCCGGAGGTCGAACTCGACTCCGGCCACGCACTCGACTTCCTCGTCGGGGACACACTCGTCGAGGTCACCCGACCACAGCCCCCGAGCGAGCGCCGGGCGGGGACGGGCGCGAGCGCACTCCGGGAGACCGTCGATTCCAAGACCGAAACCCAGCTCCGGGCCCACGAGGGTGCCGTGCTCCTGGTCGACTGCACCTCCTTCAGGGACGACGAGTGGGCCAGCGTCTTCGCCGAGGAGCCCGCTCCGGGGTACCGGCCGGCGGTCGTGTTCCGGGTCCGGCCGAACGGCCGGGTAGCCGGCTACGCGACCGGACGGGTTCCCCTCGACGTCGACGCCCTGCTCTAGGTCGGCAGGCCACATCTGTCCCACCACGGCGAAGCCCGGGACGGCCTCCAATCCTCCCAAAGCAATGGGCCTTTTCACGTGGGTCGAGTAATTTTTATAGGGGGATGATCCTACTGAGGGTAGCCAAATATGGATCCCAGGCCAGGTCGCGCTGGACTCGTGGTCTGGGTCGCCTGCCTGCTTCTCCTCGCAGCAGCACCCGGGCATCCCGGAACGGCGGCCGCGGTCCCGGTGGGGTCCCCATCGTCCGCAGTCGACGTACCGGTACCAGGGGATTCGCACGCATCACCGGCTGCGAGTCCCGCCGCCGCGGGCCAGCTGACTACCGAGACCGGGACGACGGCGGATCGGTCGGGCGGTGTCGAGGCTGGCCCCGCTATCGACGTCACCGCCAGGCGAGTCGGGGGCGGGGACGGATCGCCACCGCTCCGGTACGACCTCACCGTCCGGGGCCTCTCGAATGCGAGTGCCGCGTGGGTCCTGGTCGCCGGTGGACGGGGCGAGGACCTGACCGGGCTCCGTCGGGACGGGACCGGCGGGCGCCTCGAGTGGACCGGGAGTCGCGACCCGGCGACCCTCTCGATCGTCCCCGAGGGTGATCCGGCATCCGGTCGGGGACTCACCGTCGTGGGCGAGGCCTGGAGTTTTGGGCCCGTTCCCACCGTAGTCGTGGTCTGGCGAAGGGACGACGGCACGGCGCGCCGATCGATCAGGCCCTTCGACGAGCGGGACCGGCCTGACGTTACCCTCTCGGCGCCGGCCGGTGGCTTCGTCGGCCAGGACGTCGCACTCCTCGGAGACGCCACCACCCACGTCCTCGAGGGGCACGGGCGCGACGGCGGCGGGACCTTGCGGGTGCTGGTCCCCGACGGTGTCGAGCCCCGCGCCCGGCCCGCCAACCTCCTGGCGGGTCTGGCGAGGGCCTCCAGTGCGTTCGCCAGCGAGAGCCACCAGGCCGGCGGGGGAACCGGGACGGGAGCTCAGGTGGGCGACAGCGATGTCGGCCGCGCCGACGTCGGTTCCGGCACGGCGAGACCCCGTGATGGCGACAATAGCACCCTCGTCGTCCTGCCAGCGACGGTCCGGCCGGGTGGTGCGACCTTCGTCGACAGCGACGAAGGGTGGATCAACGCCGATGCTCCGCTCGAAGCGGCCGACAACGTCTGGCTCCACGAGTACGTCCACGTCCGACAGGACGTCGACCTCGGGCCGGGGATGCGGTGGTACCGCGAGGCCAGCGCCGAGTACCTCGCAGCCAGGTTCGCCCTGGAGCGGGGGCTCGTCGGCGAGCGAGCCTACCTGACCCACCTCGCGGGTGGGGTTGGCGCCGACACTCCCCTCGCGAACCGGTCGGCCTGGCCAGACGGAACCCTGGCCTACACCCGGGGTTCGCGCGTGCTGGCGGCCCTGGACCGTGAGCTCCGGGCCCACACCGGCGCGAATCGCTCACTGCTGGCCGTCTTCGACCGGTTGAACCGATACGATGGGACGGTGACAGTCGACGTGTTCGAATCCGTCGTCTCCGGGGTCGCTGGGACCGACATGTCGCCCTGGCTCGACCGCCACGTGGCCGGGACGCACGCGGTCGAGGTCGTCCCACCCACCCGCGAGCCCGAACCGGACCCGGGGGAGCCGGCGCGACCGCTGCTATCGATCGGCCTCGTCGCCCTCGGCGGCGTCGTTCTGAGCAGCGACCGGTTCCGGATGTGGTAGTCCACGAGGGTCTGCGCTACCGCAGGCTGGACGCGCCCGTTTCCACTTCGAAAGGGACACACTGGCCCGCTCGACGGCGTTCGTTGGCTATTTCGACGGCGTTCGTTGGCTCTTTCGACGGCGGCCGGACTGGCACCCTGGAAGCAGGGGAGCAGCAGGGCGGCTCCGTGCGACCGGATAGCCACCCGACCCGTTGCGGAGACAATCAGGCACCCTCTCGGAGTGCCGCGGGGGGCTCGCCGGGGAGCCGGTCCCGATCGTGGTCGGCCTCGAAGTCGAGGTCCGGGCCGCGGGCCACGATCCTGGAGGGGGTCACGTCCGGGTGGGTCGTGTAGTAGTGTTCCTTGATGTGGGTCATTCTCACCGTCGCGGCCACGCCCGGGATCCCGTAGAGGTCCCGGAGGTAGGGCCAGAGGTTGTCGTACTCGTGGACGTGGCGGACGTTGCACATGAAGTGGGTGTGGTAGACCTGGTCGAACCGGACGAGCGTGGTGAACATGCAGATGTCGGCCTCGGTGAGGCAGTCGCCGGCGAGGTAGCGCCGGTCGGCCAGCACGTCGTCCCAGTGGTCGAGCGCCTCGAACAGGTCGTCGATCGCTCGGTCGTAGGCGGCCTGGCTCCGCGCGAAGCCCGCCCGGTAGACGCCGTTGTTGACCGGCTCGTAAATGGCGTCGATAATCTCGTCGACCGCGTCCCGGTTCCCCTCGGGATAGAGGTCGACGTCGCGGTCCGCGTGTGCGTCCATCGCGACGTCGAGCATCCGGAGGATCTCGCGGGATTCGTTGTTGACGATGGTTTCCTCCTGGCGGTCCCAGAGCACCGGCACCGTCACGCGGCCGGTCATCTGGGGGTCGGCCGCCCGGTAGACGTCGCGGAGGTAGTCGGTCCCGTTGACGGTGTCGGGGGTGCACCCTGCCTTTTCGGGGGTGAACTGCCACCCGTCCTCGGCCCGGTACGGGTCGACGACGTCGACTGAAATCGCGTCCTCGAGGCCAGTCAGGGAACGGACCAGGAGGGACCGGTGAGCCCAGGGACAGGCATATGATACGTAGAGGTGATACCGGCCTGCCTCGGGCTGGTAGCGGGCATCGGGATCGTCACGGATCCAGTCCCGAAAGGTGGTCTCCCGGCGGTCGAAGGCGCCGTCCTCGTCGGTTGCCTCGTGAGCGTCACTCCGCCACTCGCCGTCGACGAGCATGTTCACAGTGTGTCTCGACAGAGCCGGGACGGCCTTGAATACCGCGGTAGTGTGATCAGGATGCCGCACAAGCGCCCCAACGCCACCGTTGGGCCCTCCACCGATCGCCGGTTAGTTGCGTAAGCCCGCCGTTGGCACTCCAACACTCGCAGTTTTGGGCCCGGAAGCCCACCGATCCAGCCTCCAAGGCCCGCCCTTCGTGCTTCGAAGCCCCTAAGTACCGTCTCGGCCACCCTTTCAGCAAGAGCAACTCATGTCGGAGAAACCAGCCTCGATGTACCGGGATCTCGACAAACCCGCGTACACCCGGCGGGAGTACATCACGGGCATCCCCGGTTCGAAGATCGCACAGCACCAGATGGGCGACAAGCAGACCGAGTCGGAGGACTACGAGGTCCAGATCAGTCTCGAAGTCGAGGAGACCGTCCAGATCCGCCACGGGTCCCTCGAGTCGGCGCGGCTCTCGGCCAACCGCCACCTTATCAAGGAACTCGGCGAGGGGAACTACAAGATGGTCCTCCGGAAGTTTCCCCACCAGGTCATCCGGGAGAACAAGCAGGCGACGGGCGCGGGCGCCGACCGCGTCTCCGACGGTATGCGCCAGTCCTTCGGGAAGATCGTCGGCACGGCCGCCCGCATCCAGGCCGGCGAACGCCTGTTCACCGCCTACTGCGACGTGGACCAGGCCGAGGCTGTCAAGGAGGCCTTCCGCCGTGCCTACAACAAGATCACGCCCCCCTGTCGCATCCGTGTCGAGCGCGGCCAGGAACAGCTGATCGCGTAGGCATCGGGTCGAGCGAACGCTCTGGCGTTCTCTTCGGAAGGGCTGATTGCCTCCTCGGAATCGATCGGGAGTGGCGGGACTGTGTTTCACCGTTGTTACGCTCTCGACAGGCTCGTGGGAATTTTGTTTGGCTTACCGTCCTTCCTGCTGCAAACACTCAGAACGCCCTCGGCCTCGCTCTCGGGGGTCGCACTGACTGCTACTGCAACCGCGAACGGCCGGAAACCCCTCTCCTCGCGCTCGAATGGTGACTTTGTCGCACCCGCAGACAGCCAGAACGCCCTCACCTCGCTCGCGGTTGCTGTGGCGGATATCCTCGCTTGCTCGCGTGCTTCGCCGCCTCGTTATAACGTGCGTGAGGCCGGCGAATGCCGGCCTCCGAACGATGTGGCGCGCGCGACGCTTCGCGCCCCGACGTCGGGGCGCCGACGCCGCCCCGCAGCCGCCACGCAGGCGGAGCCGGCACGCAAGGTTTGCCCTTTCAATCCACCAGGGGTTGAACTCTGCAGCGGCTGGCAGGTTCCGGACGCTAGGACCCTTCGGCAGCCGGAATCCTGGTGGAATGAAAGGGCGAGGCCCGCTCGTGTCTCTCTGCGCGGGCCCTATCCGAGTGAGTGCAACGAGCGAGGATATCCCGCGCAGAGGTCACGAGCGGGCCGAGGGCTTTCGGGCTGGTTGCGGTGACGGGTGAAGTAACCGCTCCCGCGAGCGGGCCGAGGGCTTTCGGGCTGGTTGCGGTGACGGGTGAAGTAACAGCTCCTGCAATAGGGCCGAGGGCGTTCTGGCTGTGAGCGATTGTAAGTCCAGCAATCACTATGGCTCAAAAGGGAAAGGTACGGTCCGCTACATAGGATGAGGGCCATCACTTACCCGATTTCAAACGGCCATACCCACCACAGACGAACCACACCCTTTAGTCCGAGACCGACGAGGTTCAGACGATGCTCCGTATGGCGGTCGCGACCGACGCGGAGACCACAGAGCGGATGCGAGAACCGCTCCGGGAGCGGGGGATCGAGGTCGAGTACGTCCAACCGTCCGACCGCACCTTCTCGCTCCGTGCTGGCTCCCCGGCCCAGGTCGACGTCGGCTTCGTCTTCCCCTCCCGGGTGATGGAGGGCGGCGTCGTCGACGCGTTGCTCGATGTCCCCTGGGTAAACGACCGCGAAACGGTACTCCGGTCCCGAAACAAAGCGGAGGTCTACGCCCGTCTCGACGGCACCAAGGTCCCGGTTCCCGAAACGACTCTCATCTCGAACCCGGTCGACGAACGCGAGCTTATCGATGCCTTCGAAGGTATCCACGGGCAGGTGGTCGTCAAGCCAAATTCGACCACCCGAGGGACCGGCGTCGCGAAGGCGCAGGACGTCGATTCCTTCCTGGGTATTTGTGACTACCTCGACCTGATCCACGACTACAGTGCGACCGGGGACAAGTCCTTCCTCGTCCAGGAGTTCATCCCCGACGCCAGAGACTATCGCGCGATGGTCGTCGACGGGCGGTTCACCGGCGCCGTCGAGCGGCGGCTGCCCGAGGACGCCGTGGCAGCCGGGCAGTGGAAGCACAACGTCCACCGCGGCGCTCGGGCGACGGGGGTCGATCTTCCGGCCAACCTCCGGGAGCTCGCCGAGGACGTGGCCGCCGCCCTCGAGATGGACTGGGTTGGCGTCGACCTGCTGGTGAGCGGTGACCGTGCGGTGGTGACCGAGACCAACGCCCGACCGACCATCGACGCCGCGACGAAGTACGAACCCGGGTTCTACCGCGAGCTCGCGGCGCTGATCCGGGCGACGGCTGGCGAGTGAGAGGGAGGGGGGTGGCGACCTTGAGCTAGTGGCCGGATGCCAGGCCAACCATCGAGAGAGGGTCAGAGAGAAAGAGAGAGAGAGAAGACCGCAAGGCATTGGAGAGCAGATCAGGGCTATTCCGGCGCGACGCGAAGGCGGCCTCAGACGTCGATCGAGGTGGAGTCGTCGTCCGAGCGCTCGAAGGCGACCTCGAGCACGCCGTTGTTGTAGGACGCGTCGGCCGAGTGTTCGTCGACCGGACTTGGGAAGGCGATCCGGTCGTGGTACTCCCGCCCGCTCCCCGGTGCGTCGATAGTGAGCGTCTCGCCGTCACACCGGAGGTCGATCGCCTCTTTCTCGACGCCGGGCAGGTCCGCGACCACTCGGAGGTCCTCGTCGGTCTCGTGGACGTTCCAGTGGACCTCGGACCCGCCGTCCGCGCGTTCCTCGCCGAAGGAGCCCGAGCCCTCGATGTGGAACTCGCCGGCCTCGCCCATCATGTCGTTCATCATCCGCTCGATCTCCTCGAAGAACTCGTCGAATGGGTCGTCCCGGTCGTCGCGTCTCATGGCCCTTGCTAGGTCGAACCGCTTCATAAGCCTTCGGCCAGCACACATCGCGGCCTTCTAATAGCTGGTCGCCGGATTTCGTCCCGATGAGGTACGCGACCCTCGACGACCTCGCGCCGGCCCAGCGCGTCCTGGTGCGGCTGGACCTCAACTCGCCCGTCGAGGACGGTGTCGTCCAGGACAACCGGCGATTCAGTCGGCACGCCGGGACCCTCGCCGATCTCGTCGAGGCGGACCACCGGATCGCCGTCCTCGCCCACCAGGGGCGGCCCGGTCGCGATTCGTTCGTGCCCCTCGAACAGCACGCGGACGTCCTCGCCGAGCACATCGACCAGCCCGTCGACTACGTCCCGGACACCTGCGGGGAGCGGGCCATCGCCGCCATCCGGGGGATCGAAGCCGGGGAGGTGCTCCTGCTGGAGAACGTCCGGATGACCGACGACGAACTCCCGGAGAACGCGCCCGAGGTCCACGCGGCGAGCGACCTCGTCCAGACGCTCGCACCCGAGTTCGCCGCCTACGTGAACGATGCCTACTCCGCCGCCCACCGCAAACACGCCTCGCTCGTGGGATTCCCGCTGGTCATGCCCAGCTACGCGGGCCGGGTCATGGTGGCCGAGTACGAGGCCAACTCCTCGATCGCCACGAAGGAGTTCGACGGGGAAGTGACGATGGTCGCCGGCGGGAAGAAGGCCACCGACGTGATCGACGTCATGACCGCCCTCGAGAACAAAGTCGACAACTTCCTCCTCGGGGGGATCGCTGGCGAACTCTTCCTCCGGGCCATCGGGTACGAGGTCGGGCGTGACGTCGGCGACATGGACCTCTACGACGAACAGTTCGAGCGCAACCGCGAGAAGATCCAGCACATGATCGAGGCCCACCCGAGCGAGCTGGTTCACCCGACGGACCTGGCCTACGAGGACGAGAACGGCGAGCGGGCCGAGGTGACCGTCGCGGACGTGCGGGCGAAGGATCACGACTTCCTCGACGTCGGTGCGGACACAACCTCCCGGTACGCGGACATCGCGGCCAACTCCGCGGCCGTCTTCGTGAAGGGCGCGCTGGGGGTCTTCGAGGACGAGCGATTCGCCTACGGAACGGTGAACCTCCTCGAGGCCATCGCCGCCCGCGACTGCTTCTCCGTCGTCGGCGGCGGCGACACCTCCCGCGCCATCGAGATGTACGGCCTCCGCGAGGAGGACTTCTCCCACGTCTCCATCGCCGGCGGGGCCTACATCCGGGCGCTGACCGGCCAGCCACTGCCCGCCATCGAGGTCCTCGAACGGGTGAGCCAGACCGGGGTCACAGAGTGATGACTGGCTGGAGCCGCCTTGGCGCCCGCTGGGCCGACGAGCGAGGGGCCTCTGGGCGTAGATCCCGCGAAATCACAATGACTGTCGATCAGGTGAGGGTCCGATGAGTGCAGATACCGTCCGGAAAGCGCTCGAGTCCCAGCTCGAATCGTCGGTGGAGGTCGGGACCTACCGGGGTGTCGAGGGCGTCTGGGCGAAGGTCGAACTCGACCCACGCATCGACAACTCGATGCGGCCCACCTCGCTGGCCTGCGAGGGTACCGTCGTCGAGGAGATGAAGGTCCGCTTCGTCGCCACGACCGCCCCTCGGGCGACCGTCGTCGAGACGCTCTCCGAACTCGAGTCCCTGACCCCGGCGGCGGGCGAGGTCTCCGCCGAGAACCACGACCTCGCGGAGGGCGAGGAACTGTGGCCCCACATACGCTACGAACACCTCGCGCTCTCGGAGGCGGCCAAGTGCCTCGCGACTATCGAGGCCGAACCGCTGCCGGTCTACCGCTAGTCGTGGTCCCCGGTGGGGCCGAGGGCGGGCGACTCCCCTCCCCCTGGAACGAGCCGCGATCGGACACGTTTGGAGGTCGGGCTGGAGCCGGTCTAGTGGAGCCTCCACCCTGAAGTGGAGCGGGACGAGATCCCAATATTGCCTAACATACGGTCCTCACCTCGCTCTCAAACGGAGACAGGACCGCTACCGCAAACAGCAAGAACGCCCTCACCTCGCTCTCGAACGCAGACCTCACTGCAACCGCAAACAGGCAGAACGCCCTCACCTCGCTCGCGGTTCCTGTGACGGATATCCTCGCTGCTTACCGGTTCGCTCCGCTCACCGGCTCGCTTCGAGACTCTCCCTTCGGTCGAGTCTCGCACTCACTGCGTTCGCTCGGATAGAGGACCCACAGGAAGCGGGTGAACGCGAGCGGGGAGGCGGCTCACCGGCTCATTTCGTTCACCGGTTCGCCAAACCGAGGCCTCGCTGCCTCGCGGCTCCGCCGCTCGGCCGGGCCGAGGCTCTCACAGTCGGCCGGTTC
>JAZKTI010000197.1:0-4986 GCA_036625635.1 Haloarculaceae archaeon | reverse complement strand
TCGTTCTCGGCCTGGGCCACTCGTTCTCGGCCTGGGCCACTCGTTCTCGGCCTGGACCACTCGTTCTCGGACTGGGGCGGGGCCGGTTTTTTCAGCTGGGCCAGTATCTGCGAGGCTATCATTCATCCGCGATCGGTATCACGCGGGCGGATCTGCCAAAGCAACGCGTCTTGCGGCAGTAGTTGTCGTGCCGTCGGCTGTGGTAGAAGGGGACCCGAATTCGGCTACCATACATTTATATTTAGATGAGTCTAAAACTGGGTATAGTGAGTCCCAGCACGACAGGCTACCCGTCGGGAACCGCCGAAATCGGCCCCGAGGAGGCCCGAGATGGCTGAAGAGTCCCTCAACCAGGCGACGTCCACTGCGGCGGACGCGGGACAATCGGGGGCCGATCACGAGCACGCTGCCGCCCTCACGGGACGGCTGGTCGGGCGGTTGCGCGACGTCGTCGCCGAGGACGCGCGCGTCAGCAGGCGTGCCGTCCTGGGCGGAATCGGGGTCGCCGGCGCGGGCGCCGTCGGCCTCGGCGGGAGTGCCGGCGCGGACGAGGGGGCGTCAACCCCCCACTCCGTCGGGGAGAGCGAACACGGGAACTTCGGGGCAAAGGGGACCTACGAGGACGCTACGTTCGACCCCCACGTCTACCTCCGCGCCTTCAACACCGGGGTGTCGGGCCAGTCCGGCGTCACCGACATCGACGAGGAGGTTCCCCAGCGCGTCTACAACCGCGACGACGGGGAGGGCGGCAAGGAGACCGTCCGCGAGTTCGAGTTCGTGGCCCAGCGGACGGTCGTCGAGATCGCGCCGGGCGTCGACTTCCCGGCCTGGAGCTACAACGGACAGGTGCCCGGCCCGACGCTGCGCGTCGAGGAGGGCGACGTCGTCCGTGTACAGTTCGCGAACGCGCAGCGCCACGCCCACACGATTCATCCGCACCTCAAGAACGTCGTCCCCGAGATGGACGGCATCCCGCAGAACGGTCCCGGACTCGTCGATCAGGGCGACAGTTTCGTCTACGAGTGGCGGGCCCAGCCTGCGGGATTGCACTTCTATCACTGTCACTCCCTCCCGCTCAAGGAGCACATCCACCGCGGCCTCTACGGGGCCATTATCGTCGATCCCGACCCAGAGCGGGTCCGCAAGCACCCGCGCGAGTACGTCAACTACCACGGGCCCATCGACGACGCCTACGTCGACGACCTGGTCGAGCGGGCAAAGCTCCGGAACCATCGGTACCGCGCCGACGAAGTCGACGAGATGGTGATGGTGATGAACGGGTTCGACACCAACTTCGACGGCGACAACGAGGTCTACGCGGCCAACACCCAGGCCTTCTGCTACGGCGTCGCCGACTCGGATGGCTACGGCGCCTGGGAGGGTGGGGAGACAATTCACCCGATCCGGATCGACAGCAACGAGCGCCAGCGCATTTACCTACTCAATGTCATCGAGTTCGACCCCATCAACAGCCTGCACACTCACTCGCAGTTCTTCGACTACTACGACCACGGGACGACCCTCTATCCGACCCACAAGACCGTCGACACCGTCATGCAGTGTCAGGCCCAGCGCGGCATTCTCGAACTCGACTACGGCGACCACGCGACTGTCGACAGCTACGGGGGCGAGCGCCAGAACGCGCTCTACATGTTCCACGCTCACCAGTCGGAGTTCGCCGAACTCGGCTGGATGAGTTTCTTCGAGGTGGTGAACTGATGCCCGGGTCGACTGATGAGGGTCCCGCCACCGGATCGACCGGCCGGCCGATCCCCGAAGAAACCGGCGGGGGTGGTCCCGTCGACGAACCCGGGAGGCCGTCCTCTTTTCGCGATCGACTCACGGTCGCCGGGGTCCTCTGGGGCCTCCTCCCCATCTTACTCCTCGGCGGCCTCGTCGGGTTCGTGCTCCTCAACCCGCCCCTCGCCGGCGTCCAGAGCGGAGAGGCCCTTCCGCAGCTCTCGGTCTCCCACGTCACCCTGCCGAACGACGAGACCATCGTCCTCCACGTCACGAACAGCGGGGCAACCCCCGTGCAGGTGCAGCAGGTCCTGGTCGACGAGGCCTACTGGGACTTCCAGGTGGCAGGCGGCCCGAGGCTCTCGCCGATGGCGTCGACAACAATCGAGATTCCTTATCACTGGACGCCAGGGTGGGACCTCGAGACCGCGCTGGTCGTCGACGGTGGCGCCACCTTCCACCACACCATCGTGGCGCCCCAGCCGACGCCTGGATTCTCGCTCGACCTCCTGTACACGCTCGCGCTCGTCGGCGTCTTCGTGGGGTTCATTCCGGTCCTGCTCGGGATGCTCTGGTTCCCCGCGATGCAGGACCTCTCCGACCGGTGGCTCCACGCCATCCTCGCCTTCTCGGCCGGCATCCTCGCCTTCCTGGCCGTCGATGCCGGGTTCGAGGCCTTCGACGTAGCGGAGGCAATGCCAGGGGCCTTCGAGGGCAAGTTGATGCTCGTCCTCGGCGCGGTCGGCACGCTGCTCCTCATCCAGGCCCTTCGCTCCAGGTGGAGTGACGGGGGCGAGGTGTCGCCGCTGGGGCTTGCCTACGTCATTGCGCTCGGTATCGGGTTGCACAACCTCGCGGAGGGCCTGGCGATCGGGAGCTCTTTCGCCCTCGGGCGGGTCTCTCTCGGGGCGTTCCTGATCGTCGGATTCATGATCCACAACGTTACGGAGGGCCCGGCTATCGTGGCCCCCATCGCCAGCGGCGAACGACCGGCACTCGCTCACTTCGTGATCGTCGGTGCGCTCGCGGGCCTGCCGGTGGTCCTCGGCGGCTGGCTGGGGAGCCTCGCCTACTCCCCCCTGCTCGGGACCCTCGCCCTGGCCATCGGCGTCGGCGCCATTCTCCAGGTCGACTGGGACATCGTCCAACTGATCCGGCGGAACCACCGCCTCGGGACCGCGTTGAATACCGGTGGCTTCCTCGGGGGACTCCTGGTCATGTACGCGACGGATCTGCTCGTGGTGTTGTAGGACCACTGGTCGGTTCCGGGACCGGGGGCTTCTTGGAGGACAACACGTTTGGTCAGCGAGACCGATGACCCGCAAATGCGCGGGCTCGACGACACCGACCGGGACATCATCCGCTTGCTCCTCGAAGACGCCCGTCGGCCCTTCAGCGACATCGCCGAGGCGGTCGATCTGTCCCCACCCGCCGTGTCGGACCGCATCGACCGGCTCCGGGAGATGGGCGTCATCCGCCGGTTCACGGTCGACCTGGACCGCTCCCGGCTCCAGGAGGGCCTCCACGTGTTCGTGACAGTTCAGGCGGACCCCGGTTCGGGCGCAACGGTGGCCTCGGCTCTCGGCGACCTGGACGGCGTCGGCCAGATCTTCCGGACCGCCGACGACCGGGTGACTTGCACGGCCACGGTCCCCGGAACCGAGGTCGGGGACCTGCTCGCCGAGCACCTCGACCTCGAGGTGGTCCGCGATGTCGACGTTCGCCTCCTCGTCGGCACGGAGTGGAGTCCGCAGGTCGGCGTGGCGGAGTTCGCTCCAGCCTGCGTGGAGTGTGGGAATACCGTCGATGCAGAGGGCGAGTCAGCTACCCTCGATGACGAGGTCTACTACTTCTGCTGTGGCTCCTGCCGGGACAATTTCGTCGCCCGGTACGAGGACCTGGCCGAGGGCGCCTGAGGGCCTGCCGTGCAGCGGGAAACATATCACGGCTGACACTCAGAATCGAAAGTTACGGATCGGAAACCCTCGAAATCCGAGATCAGTGCGGGTTCCTGTTCCTGGTATCGAAGCAACAAGGGGCTTGAACGTGGAACCCCTTACTAGATGTACAATGAGCACCCGGACCGCGCACCTGGAGTTGTTCGGCATGAGCTGTGCGAACTGCTCCGCCACTATCGAGGAGCGCGCCGCCGAGCTCGAGGGCGTCGAGTCGGTGACTGTCAATTACGCGACAGACGAGGGCAGCGTCACCTACGACCCGTCGGTGACTCCGCTCGCGGCCATTGTCGACGCGGTCGAGGCGGCGGGCTACGAAGCCGCGATTGAGACGATGCGGATCGGGATCGCCGACATGTCCTGTGCGAACTGCGCGGAGACCACGGCAAGCCGACTGCTCGAGACCCCCGGAGTCGTGGACGCGGAGGTGAATTACGCTACCGACGAGGCCGAGGTGACCTACAATCCGGTCGACGCGACTCCGGCGGATCTCTACGACGCAATCGATGCCGCCGGCTACACGCCCGTCCGCCCGGGTGGCGAGGACGGGGACGGGGCCGAGGAGGGCGAAGGGGAGCGGTCCGACCAGGACCGTCGTGACGTGGCTCGCCAGGCCGAACAGCGCCGGCAACTCCGGCTGACGCTGTTCGGCGCCGCGCTCTCGGTGCCGCTCCTGGTATTCCTCGTCGACAACCTCCTCCTCGGCGGGATGATCGTGCCGGAGTCGGTCGTCGGGCTCGAGATCGGCTGGGTGGAGTTCCTGCTGGCGACGCCGGTCCAGGCGGTCCTTGGCCGCCCATTCTACCGGAACGCCTACAACGCCCTCGTCAGGAACCGGACCGCGAACATGGACGTCCTGATCGCGCTGGGGTCCTCGACGGCCTACGGCTACTCCATCGCGGTCCTGCTCGGCCTCGTGGCCAGCGAGGGGCTGTACTTCGACACCGCCGCCCTGATCCTCGTCTTCATCACCCTCGGGAACTACCTCGAGGCCCGTTCGAAGGGGCAGGCAAGCGAGGCGCTCCGGAGACTCCTCGAGATGGAGGCCGACACGGCCACGCTCCTCGACGAGGACGGCACCGAGCACGAGGTCCCCCTCGAGGACGTCGCCGAGGGGGACCGGATGAAGGTCCGCCCTGGCGAGCAGGTGCCCACCGACGGCGTCGTCCTCGATGGCCAGAGCGCGGTCGACGAGTCGATGGTGACCGGGGAGTCCGTCCCCGTCGAGAAAGCCCCGGGCGACGAAGTCGTCGGCTCGACGATCAACGAGAACGGCGTCCTCGTCGTCGAG
>JAZKTI010000196.1:0-5001 GCA_036625635.1 Haloarculaceae archaeon | reverse complement strand
CCGGAGGGAGGCCTCGAGATGGCGAACCGGCGAGCGTAGCGAGCCGGGGAGCGAGGAACGAGCGAGGATATCCTGCTCAGCGGCCGCGAGCGGGCCGAGGGCTTTCTGGCTGGTTGCGGTTGCGGTCACCTTTCCACTCTAGAGCGGGCCGAGGGCTTTCTGGTCGTCTGCGGCTGTGGTCGCAGTACTCGCGTTCTGGCCGGTTGCAGAGCCAGTACTTGCAGCGGTCACCTGCTCAGAGCCGACGGGGTGCAGAAACTGCAGACGAGAAGCCATCGATACCCCTACAATTGCCACTGGACCGTCCCCGAAGCCACGTCCGAGCAGTCCATTGCCGGCGGCTCGATGGAATCGACCTCGCCCCAGGAGTGGTAGTCGACGGTCACCGCGGCCGTCTCCAGCCGCCGCAGGTAGTAGGTCGTCGAATCCACGTAATAGGTCAGCGGGTCGTCGTACCCCTCGAGGGCGTTCGCCGGGAGCACCAGTTCGTGGAGGTCCTCGCCGGACCGACTGACCGAGCCCCTGTACGTCAGCTCAGGGTAGTCCGACGGGTCCTCGGCGACATCGCCCGCCGTGCCCGCATCGACCGGACCGCTCGCGACGCCGTGATACCGGGTACAGGAACCCTCGGCAACAAAGTAGCTGTCGCCGTCCACGACGATAGACTCGGTCCGGTGGTCCCCCTGATCGACCACCAGGTGGTGGTCTGTACCGTGGAACCGCCCGCTGACGGCGAAATCGGTCCCGTTTTCACCCGTCCGTTCGAGGTCCATCTCGTAGGCGTTGCCAAACCGAATCGTCTCGTGAAAGCCCGCGGTGTCACCCAGGGAGCGCTCCGGTGGCTCGAACGTCCCTCTCGTCGTGGCGACGCCGTCGCCGCCCCCGCCGAGCGGACACCCGGCCAGGGCACCGCGAGGGACGGCAGCGAGATCGCCTTGAGGAACTGCCGGCGATTGCCGCTCGACGATGAGACTGCCGCGGCGTCGATTGCTCTCGGACGCCGGTCGAACGCCCGCGCGCTGTCCCTGTCACCAGTCATGATCCCTGCTGCGCAGATGCGAGATGCGAACCTTCGTGGAGGCCATGATTTATAGGTTCGTCCAGGGCGGGCGGCGTCGCGACACCCCGGACGGCAGCCGTTGTCCGGACATGGCCGTACGACGCGATATCGTCGTCTCACACCCGTCAGACGGGCGCACGACGCCGCGACAACCTTTTTTTATCACTCGGACGATAGGGGAGACACGATGAACTCCGGACGCTACGGGAAAGAGACGGTCGTCGTCGAGGTGGACTTCAGTGACGAGGTACTCGAAGCCCTCGACGAGTACGCCTTCGAGAATGGCCACAATACCCGCGAGTCTGCCGTCGTCGAGGCGCTGCAACGGTAAGGAACCGCGGTGGGGTGGAGACGGTGGCTGGGACGAAGAACAGTCGGCGGGGAAGAGGAAAAGAGGGCTGGGACGAAGATCGAGCGGCGGGACGGAGAACGGGCGGCGGGAAGATGGAGACGGTACGGGAGACGGAGGCGGTCCGGTGGTATCGTCCGTGTCGCCACAGTTGCGTTGTTCGAGGCACCGAGTAGTCGTGGAGGGACCTGGCGGACAACTCGCTAATCGCCCGAGTCGCCACGTTCAAAGCCCCCGGGGGCGAGCACCCTGACATGACACGCACCGTGTGGCTCAAAGCCGACGACACCGTCGGCGACTGGGAGGACCGGAAGCGCCGGATCACGGCCGGACTGGAGGCCGGCGTCGACTGGGTTCTCGTCGACGAACGCGACGTCGCCCGCGTTCGCGAGTTGGGCGAGGTCAAGGTCGCCGCCTTCGCCGGCGACGACGTCCACGTGATGGAGGCCGAGGAGGAGGCTGCCGACCCCGACCTTCGGATCGTGGGAAAAGACGGCGAGGGGGACGGGACCGTGTCGCTGCCGGGGGACTTCGCGGGCTCGGCCGACCTCTCGGCCCTCCGGCAGGACGGGAACACCCCCAATGGCGGGTACGTGACCATCAAGAACGAGGACTACGAGGCCTTCGCCGAAGCGGTCGCGACGGAGGCCGCCGTCACGATCGTCATCGGCGAGGACTGGCAGATCATCCCGATCGAGAACCTCATCGCCAGGATCGGCGACGAGACCGACCTCGTGACCGGCGTGACGAGCGCGGATGAGGCGCGGACGGCCTTCCAGACCCTCGAAATTGGCGTCGACGGCGTCCTCCTGGACGCCGACAGTCCCGACGTCATCCGGGACACCGTGGCGGTCCGCGACGAGGCCGATCGGGAGCACCTCGACCTCGAGTACGCCGACGTGACGGTCGTCGAGCAGGTGGGCTCGGCCGACCGCGTCTGCGTCGACACCGGGTCCATGATGGACCACGACGAGGGCATGCTCGTGGGATCGATGGCCCGTGGCCTCTTCTTCGTCCACGCCGAGACCGCCGAGTCACCCTACGTCGCCTCCCGGCCGTTCCGCGTGAACGCCGGCGCGGTCCACGCCTACGTCCGTGCCCCCGGCGGCGAGACGCGCTACCTCGCCGAACTCCGGAGCGGCGACGAGGTGCAGATCGTCGACACCGACGGGAACACGCGGGAGACTATCGTGGGGCGGTCGAAGATCGAAAAGCGGCCGATGTTCCGGCTCCAGGCCGAGACGGGCGGTGGCGACCGCATCGAGACGCTCCTCCAGAACGCAGAGACGATCAAGGTCCACACCGAGGCGGGCGGCCGGACGGCGATCACGGACCTGGACGAGGGCGACCGGGTGCTCGTGTACTACGAGGACACCGCCCGGCACTTCGGGGAGGCTGTCGACGAGAGCATCGTCGAGAAGTAACCCCGCGGTGGCGTCTTCGACCTCGCCGCTTCGTCCTCAGTCCTCCTCGTCGCCATCGTCATCGGGGTCCGACCCGCCGGTCAGGTCGCCATCCAGGGCGCCGGAGCGGTCGTGGACTTCGCCGGCGGTGAGGGTGTCGTCGGGCTCGTTCTCGGGCGAGAGGTCCGCAGAACACCAGTGGCAGAAGTCGAGATCCGCGTCGACGTCCTTCCCACAGTTCGGACACGTCTGGTCGCTGTCCCCGCGCTGGCGGAGGGGTTGCTCCCGTTTCGCGACCCAGTAGGCATCCGCCATACAGAGGGCTGTGAGGCCGACGAGGGTTAGCTTCGCCACGAGGGGCGCAGCCTCGAACATGTCGCTGACCGCCTGGAGGGAGAACTCCCCGGAGGCGGCCGATGGGGGGATGAGCAGGTTTCCCACGAGCACGACGGTCAGAAACCAGAAGACCGACCGAACCCACTCGCGGAGGTAGAGGTGGCCGATGCCCGGGATCAGAAAGCTCAGTACCACCGCTAACCAGGCCCGCTTCCCGGACGATTCGCTTGAAACCTCCTGATTCACTAGTGGAAACCGGTACCCCTGCCGACGTTAACCTTTCGTCGGATTCCGCCGGGGAGCGAGTCGCTCGACGAGGTCCGAGAGCGTCGCGAGGTCGTACTGACCGGGCGCGGTCGCCGCGCCGGGTCTGACCGGCGCGTAGCCGATCCGTGACCCGTAGATAGGTGCCACGGCCCGCGAGTGCCGGCCCGCTTCGCCCATCGCCATCGTGGCCACCGTCCGTCCCTCTGCCGTGGCACGCGCCGTCACGGAGAGCAACGAGAGGACGTCAGTCGGGTCAGTCGCCGTGACGGCGAGCTTCCCGACGTCCCCGTACTCGCAGGCGCGCTCGAGGAGCGCTATCATTGTCTCCGCTTCGGGCGTGCCCTCGAAGTCGTGCGTCGAGACGACGACCGCGGTCCCGCGCTCGCGAGCGTAGGCGATGAGGTCGTCGGCCTCACCCCGCTCGACGGTCGCGAGTTCGACGTCGATGGCGCCGACGAGTGGGTGGTCGGCCGCGACTTCGAGCGTCGCAAGGCGCTCTGGGGCCTCCGGCGCCTCGCCGCCCTCCTCCTCGGCACGGTTCGTGGCGATGAGTTCGAGTTGCCCGCGGTAGTTTCCCAGTACCGACCGGGGATCGTCGGCGATGTCCATCCGGAACTCCAGGGCGTCGGCGTGCCCGCGGGCCGCCGCTTCGTCGCCGAGGTCGCCCGTTGCGCCAGCCAGCACGAACTCCACGAAGTCCATTGGACTAGGATCCGGGACCGGTGACCAAAAAGCGTGGCTTACCGTTCGGGGGGCCAGTCACTCCCCCTCGCCCGTCCCTCCGGGGTCCTGGACGAGCATCCGGAGCCGGTCGAGCGGTCGGCCTGCTCGCGGTTGGCCGTCGTCGACCCGATCGATCTCGGTGGCCACCTCCGTTGCAGTGTTCGCACCGTTGTCGATCATGCTCGCCACCTGCTCCGTCGCGCCGCCTGGTCCTCCGTCGCTACCGTGACCTCCTCGGCGGTGGCGTTGAGGTTCGAGAATTCCCCGGCAACCTCCGGCAGGTACTCGTTCTGATGGTAGGCGAAACGCTGAAACGGCGGGCGGCAGGCTGGCTCGTCGGTCGCGACCGGGAGGAGGTTCCGGGCGGCACCTCGGCCGGTGAGATAGTTGCCGAGGAGCGTGTTGTCCAGGAGCAGCATCAGGTCGACTGGTACACGTCGTTCCGAATTCCCTCGCGCGTCTCATCACGAACGCGCTCCATCGCCTCACGGGTGTCCTGTTCTGACCCGGCGAGCGAGCCGAAGCCCGCCCAGGGGTCGCGCTCCGTGAGCCGAAGAATCACGTCCGCATAGCTCTCGCCCACCCGCTTGTGGCGGTCGAGCCGTGCCGGCGCCTCCTCGGGCAGCCGGGTCGAGGTGTCGCTCACAGGTCTGTTTAAAAATGCGACCGCGAAAAACGTCCGCCCCATACCTTCGAGGTAGATAGTTTGACACTCGCGTTCCGGCGGGAGTGGCCCTGATTTCGGCTCGCTCCAAAACGCCCTCGGCCCGCTGACGGGTGCAACGGAGAGCACGACTACAGATTGCCAGAAAGCCCTCACCTCGCTCGCGGTCGCTGCTCGGGATATCCTCGGTCGCTCCGCA
>JAZKTI010000004.1:0-25576 GCA_036625635.1 Haloarculaceae archaeon | reverse complement strand
CCGCGGGTGGGACGAACACCGCGGGTGGGACGAGCACACGGGGCAATGCGACCTCCGGCACCGAACGGGAACGGTCACCGTCCGGATCCGACAACCGGGACCGTGCCGGGCGAGGTCCAGGCGAACGCGCACGCACCACCAGATCGAGCGACGACCGCCGGTCCCGATCGGCGGACCGCGCAGGGTGGTTCCAGAGCGACGGCCCAGCAGCTGGGACCGGTGGGCGCGGTGCGGACCCGACACCGGGCTCGCGGGCCCACCGCGGAGCCAGGGAGCGGCGCCACCACGTTGGGACGAATCCCGACTCGGCTGGCGGGGGCGGTGGCTCCGGCAGGTACGTCAACGAGGACTGGGGAATGGCCTCGGATGCCTATCGGCGGTCGGCGGCAGCCTCCAGGGCCGCCGCGGAGCGGTCGCGGACCCCGTCGATCGGCCGACTCCTCGCGAGCCTCGGTCCCTGGCTCGTCGTCTACGCCGTCTTCCTTGCCAGCGCGATCGCCACGGCGGCCTTCACCGTGAGCCAGGCCGGCGTGGGCGTCTCGCTCGTCTCGTTCGCGTCCGGGCTTGCCCTGGTCGGCCTCGTCGTCGCGCTTTCGACCGTCCACCTCGCCTCCAGAATCGCCCGGAGCGAGGGCGGATGAAAACCCGTTTCTACCCGTCTCCCGAATTAGCGCCATGGAAGTTCGCGAGATAGACGGGCTCTCGCCGAGCGAGCGCGAGTCCCTGTTCGACCGCGGCGGCGACGTCGCCGCGGTGCGCGGAGACGTTCGGGACATCCTCGACCGCGTCGCGACCGAAGGAGACGCCGCCATCCGAGAGTTCGCCCGAGAATACGACGGTGTGGCGGTCGGGAACCTTGACGTCACGGACCGCGCGGCCGCCGCCGTCGACGAGGTCGAGCCAGCGGTCAGCGCGGCGATCGAGGAGGCGGCGGCAAACATCCGGGCCTTCCACGAGGCCCAGCGACCCGCCGACTGGCGGGAGGACTTCGACGGGCGCGACCTCGGCCGCCGGTATCGCCCCCTGGAAAGGGCGGGAGTCTACGTCCCCGGTGGGACCGCGGCCTATCCCTCCAGCGCGCTGATGGGAATCATCCCCGCGACGGTCGCCGGGGTGGAACACGTCGCCGTTGCCACGCCACCGGCGGATGAACTCGACCCGGCGACGCTGGCGGCCATCGAGGTGGCCGGTGCGGACGTCGTCTACCAGGTGGGGGGTGCCCAGGCGATCGCGGGCCTGGCCTACGGGACCGAGACGATCGACGCCGTCGACGTTGTGGTCGGCCCGGGCAACCGATGGGTGACGGCGGCGAAAGCCGAGGTCCGCGGCGACGTCGAGATCGACTTCCTCGCCGGTCCCAGCGAGATCCTGGTCCTTGCCGACGGGACCGCCGACCCGGCCCTCGTCGCCGCGGACCTCCTGGCCCAGGCCGAACACGACGAGGCGGCCGCCGTCGCGGCGGTGACCCCCGACGCCGACCTGGCGGAGGCCGTCACCGGGGCCGTCGCGGAGCAGCGTCCGGGCCGTGAGCGCGCCGACGTGATCCGCGGCGCCCTCGACAACGACGCGAGCGGGGTCTTCCTGGCGAGGTCCATGAGCGAGGCAGTTCTCTTCGCGGACTCCTACGCCGCCGAACACCTCTCCATCGTCGCCGAGGACGACGAGGCCCTGCTCGATCGGATCGACAGCGCGGGCTCGGTTTTCCTCGGTCCGGCCAGTGCCGTCGCCGCCGGCGACTACGCCAGCGGGCCCAACCACGTGCTCCCCACCGGCGGGAGTGCCCGACTCGTGGGCGGTCTGGCGGTCGACACCTTCCTCAGATCGACGACCGTCCAGCGCCTCTCAGAGGACGCCCTCGGGGACCTGCGCGAGACGATCACGACCCTCGCCCGCGCGGAAGGGCTCGAGGCTCACGCCCGGAGTGTCGAGCGCCGCTTCGAGGGTGACGGCGAAACCTGAGTCGGGACCCACGACGACCGGGAGGGATGGCTCACCAACCGTGGTACAAATGCCGGGCCCCGCTGTCACCGAGACGAAGTGCTTAATCCGGGCCCACCGCAGTCTCCGGCAGATGCGCCCCTCTCGGTCCAGCCGACGCGACCTCCTCCGGGCCGCGAGCGGCCTCGCGGGCCTCGTCGCTGCCGGTGGTCTGAGCGGATGCAGTCTCGTCGGCGGGCGCGACCTCCCCCGGCGAAGCGACCCGGCCATCCTGAACCACGTTCCCGAGCGGAGCGTCGCCGCCGCTCACCTCGACGCCAGCGCGCTGTTCGAGGACGAGGCCCTCGTGGGCGCCATCGATAGCCGACTCGGCCTCCTCGCCGCGGCTGAGGACCGGGTTCCAGAGACCACGGATGCGGCCATCGCCCGGGTGGCCGACGAGACCGGGCTGGACCCCCGGGAACTCGAGGACGTCCTCGGCATCGTGATCCGCCCGCCACCCGAGGCGGATACCGGCGAGGACGGGGGTCGCCTGGACCCGCTCGCACAGACCTATCAGGCGATGCTCGTCCGGAGCGGGTGGGCGCCGGCGGCGGTGGCGACATTGCTCGATCGCCGTGCGGACTCGGTCCGGACGTCCCAGTACAGGGGCTACGAGGTCCTGACCGGCGTCCGGGAGGACGAGCCGTTCCTCTCGATCGGGGTACGCGCCGGCGGCGAGTACGTCGTGGGGCGCCGGCCGGGCGTCGAGGCGGTAATCGACGTCGCCGCCGGTGACGCAGCCGCCCTGGACGGGCAACTCGCGACGGCACTCGCGGCAGCCCGGCCCGGCCCGGCCCGGGTCGCGGTCGCGCCACGCCTCGACGCCGACCGCGCGAGCGGGTTCGGCGATCCGGTCGCCCTCCTCGCCGGGAAGGTCGACCTCGCCTACGGAAGTCTCTACGCCGACGGGGACCGCCGCGGAACGGAGATCGTCCTCGAGTCCGGCAGCGGCTTCGACGCCGAGGACGTCCACGAGTCCGCAGAGAGCGTGCTCGTGCTCGCCCGAGCTGGCCAGATTCTCCCAGGCCTCGAGCCGATCCTGCGCCGGGTCGAGGCCACGCGGTCGGACTCGACCGTGACCCTCCGGTACGAGGCGCCGGTCGGCGACGTCGCGACGACGCTGCTGTCAGTCATCGCCGGCCTCATCCTCGAGGAGCGATCCTGATCTCGGTAGCCGCTCGGCGAGCCCGTTGGCCCGACCTCAACAGGGCAGCCCGCCGGTCAGTGCAGGCCAGACGAACCGGCTCCAGCCCAGGTGGACGGATACGGCCAGGCCGACCGCGAGGACGACCAGGTGGAGGTCGATCACGGTCCGGCGCCGGCCGGCCGTCCGGAAGACGGCCCAGCCGACGATCGTCGCCGTGAGAACGTGGAGTACCACCGGCGGAACGACCGACAGCTGGATCGGCCCCCTCGCTAGCTTGGAGACGAGTTCGAGAGCGCCGACGACCAGGCCGCCCCCGGCGGCTACCGTCGCCCACCGCGTCCGGAGCCACGCTGCCTGGTTCAGACGACGGGTCCAGGCGAGCACGAAGATCGCCGGCAGGAGCTTCGAGGTAAGCGGCTCCTGGACGGCCGCGAACAGTGGGGACGCACAGGCACGGATGTAAGCGGCGGAGACGCCGGGATACTGCCCCTGGAGGACTTCGAGGACGAGAAGGTTCATTGCGGCCATCAGGACCGCACCGAGGCCAAAGGGAACGACCACACGCTGGAGCGCCGTGAAGCTGTCTGGCTGGTTCCCGTGCACGTCACTCCCGACCGGGGCGGACTGCAAATCACTTCTGGCTCGAACGCACGGCCCGTTTGGCTGGATTTCGATCCCAGGCTGCCGCGAACCCAGGGGCTTGGGCCTAACTGCCATCCCCCGCTCGCTCCCGCGCGAGCACCGTTTCGAGGTAGGACTCCTGGACGCTTCCCGACTTCCCCCGATCGAGGGCAGATGGAGGCCCGTCAACGACCACCTCGCCCTCGTGCATTACCGTCACCCGGTCGAGGAGCGGTTCGAAGCGACGGACCTGGTGGGTCGAGACCACGACGGCGTTCCCCGACTCCGCGTAGTCCGCAAGGAACTCCAGCAGGCGAATCTTCGAGGCGTCGTCGAGGGCACCGAGGGGCTCGTCGAGTAGGAGGATGTCGGGCCGCTTGAGGAGCGCGAGGGCGAGGTCGAGCTTCCGGGCGAACCCCCCAGAGAGGTCGCCGGCCCGCCGCTCCCGTGCGCGGGAGAGGCGGAGGCGGTCGACGAGGGTCTCGCGCCAGTCCGCGTCGGCGCCACCGACCAGACTGCCGAAGACCTCGAGGTTCTCCGAGACTGTCAGGCCGGGATAGAAGTTGGGCGTCTGGAAGCCACAGCCGACGACGGCGTCCTCGCGGCGGACGGTACCCGACGTGGGCCGGGTGAGCCCGATCAGCAACCGGACGATCGTGGTCTTGCCGGAGCCGTTCGGCCCCAGGAGGCAGTGGAACTCGCTGTCGCCGACGGCCAGGGACACGTCCCTAATGGCGACCACGCTGCCGTACCGTTTGGTGACGTCCTCGAGGGCGAGCCGGCCCATCTCAGACCGTCCTCCGATAGTAGACCGCGGACAGTTTCAGGACGAGGAGTGCGAGGACCGCCACCCCGGCGAGGCCGAGGAGGATGTCGGCATATACCGACAGCGGGACGCCCTTGAGCATGCTGCTGCGGGTCACCACCATGGAGTAGTAAACCGGGACGAACTGCACGAGCAGTTTCCGGAGCGGCGAGAAGTACCCCAGCGGGTAGGCGAGGCCCCCGAACCCCAGGAGGCCGAGCAGGATCACGACGTTGAGGAACCGACCGAGCGTCGAGAACTGCGTGACGACCATGATGGCCATGCTGACTGCCGAGAGGATGACGAAGGTCAGCACGATGGCAATGACAGCGCCCGGGGCGACGGCCGTCACGGCATAGCCCATCCAGGAGGCCAGCGCGGCGAACACCCCGACGGGCACGAGCATGAGGATCGCGAAGTAGACCAGTTTCGCCCACAGGACGGACTCGAGTGATGCCTCTACCCGGAGACGGTCGAGGACGTTCGCCTCCGTCGCGAGGTTGTAGGGGACGTAGGTAAACGCGAACAGCATCGTGATCGCGAGCAGGAAGATGGGGACGAGGTACTCCGAGAGCGTATTCGAGGTGCCGACGACGACCCGCTCGACGGTGACGTCAGCCGGGAGGAACCGCTGGAGGTAGAAGCCCATCACGTTCCGGATGGCCTTGGACGCCTCCGTGAAGGGGACGATGCTCCCGTCCACCGTGAAAACGAAGGTGGCGTTCTCCTCGTCGGGGTCGGTTATGTTCGGCGGGACCTGGATGACCGCATAGACCTCCTCGCGCCGGAGCGCCCGCCGGGCGTCGGCGGTCTCCTCGACGATCTCCGGGTCCGAGAACAGGGTGATCGCACCCTTGACGAAGGTGACGTCGTCCTCCGTGACGGTGTCGTCCTGCGGGGTCACCGCGACCGGGGCGTCCCGCGGGATGACGTGCTGAAACGCGACGCTCGTCGCGGCGAAGACGGTCGGTAACAGGAGCAGGACGAACAGGAGCGCCAGGGCGTTGTGCCGGCTCCAGTGCAGTTCCTTCTTGAGCAGTGATCCCAGCGCCATTGGTGTCTCCCGTGGCCACGACAGCGGCCCGCTCCCCTGCTGTCATCGCCACCGGGGAGGGCCTGCCTCAATAGTGTTGCGCAACCGACTCCAGAGACGGGCCCGGATCCGGAGAGTAACGCTTTTTGCGGGTTCGTGCGTGGGTCCGGTATGGACTGGCCGCACGACCCCGACGGCGAGGAGGGAAGCGAAGGGCGCCGGAAGTACGGGCAGGCGGTCCTCGCGAAGAAGGTCGACGAGGACGAGGACTTTCCACTGGCCGCCGCGGACTACGTCGACGAGTACGGGGATCACCCCGTCCGGATCGACTACGAGACGGTGGTCAGCGTCGCCGACATCTTCGAGGGCGTCGCGGACGACGCCGCGTTCGACACCTTCGCCGAATTCCACACCGCCCTCGGCGACGCACTCCGGGCCGCGGACTACTGGCCCTACCGGCTCGAACACGCCTGAGTGTCCGTCTCCAACCGGCCCGTTTCTCGCGCCCCTCCCGCGTTTCAACGACCCTGCTTCATCATCCCAACTCCCTCGACTCGATCGCGCCCGACTTCCCGGTTCCAGGTGTGCGGGTCCGACCACGGGTCCGTCCACTGACAGGACGTGTTCCGGGGGACTTCCAAAGAATCAAAGCCGCTCACGTCGAACGATTGCTACACGTGACGAACACGCAACTCACCCACATTCAGATCGACAACTACGGGCCCTGGACGGTCACGCCCGAACCCCGCCGGGAGGTCGACCTCCAGACCTTGCAGTCCCGCCTCTTCGCCGATCTCTCGCAGCTGTTCGGCAACCGCGACGGGTACGTCTTCTTCTCGCGGTTCGACAACATGATCGCGGTCTCGAACGGCATCGACATGGCGGCCCACGCGATGATCCAGGAGTCCGTCCGCAACCGGTATCCGGTCACGATGAGCCTCGGCGTGGCCACGGGCCGGTCCCCGGCGACCGCCCTCGGGACGGCCACCGAGCTGCTCCAGGAAGCCGGCAGTGCTCAGGACGCGGAGCGTCGCGAAATACTCAAGAGCCAGGCCATCGCCGACGAGGGCCGGACCGACGAGGACGTCCAGATCGCACACTTCGACGTCAACGATGCGACGGTGAACCTCACCGACCAGCTCAACGAGTTCGACACCTTCATCCACATCGAACAGGGCTACGCGGAGTTGATGCGGTACATGCGTGAGGCCCACGACTCGTTGGCCTTCTTCGTCGGGGGCGACAACGTCATCGCCGTCTGCCCGAGCCTCGAGCCCGAGGATTACCGCGACGCCGTCGACCACGTCCACGAGGCAGTCGCCGTGGACCTCAAGGTCGGCGTGGGCCGTGGCGAGACGGCGTCCGACGCCGGGATGGCGGCCAAGCACGCCCTCGAGAGGTGTCGCGTGAACGGGGATCGCGTTGAGACGGCGTTCTGAGCCGATTCCTGCGACCGGACGGTCCCCGACGCGACTGGATCAGTTCACTTCTCGCGGACCCGTCCTAAACTTTGTGCACGTACCTTTTTTACCTCCGTGTGGCAACCACTCACACATGAACGGAGACGTCACAGTGCGGGAGGTGATGGATCGGGAGTTCGTCGGCGTCAACGAGTCCGACGATCTCGTCGGGACCGTCGAACTCATGCTCCGGGAGCAGGCCGAAGCGGCCCTCGTCTTGCGAGGCAGCGAGCCGATCGGGCTCATGTCCGAGCGCGACGTGCTCGCGCTCCTCGTCGACGGACCGGCCCCCGACGAGGCCACCGTCGGCGATGCGATGACGGAGAGCGTGCCGACCGTCGACGCAACGGCCCCGCTGCCTGAGGCCGCCGACCGGATGGCAACGAGGGCCGATCGCCGGGTCGTCGTCACCGAGCCGGCGAGCGTCGAACCGCTCGGTGTCCTCACGACCCAGGACCTGCTGGAGACCGCGGCCTACCGGACCGAGGACGAGGGCCCGACCACAGGGACCGCCGGCGACGTCGGCAGTCCCGGTGCCGACCTCGACCGCGGCGCCGGGGAGGCCGACCGCGCCGTGGCCGCCAGGGCCGACCAGGACGGGAGGGGAATGGAGGCGAGCGCGGGGTTCCAGGACCAGGGGATCTGCGAGCGCTGTGAGACGCTGACCGGGGAACTCGCCAGCATCAACGGGCAACTCCTCTGTGCGGACTGCCGCACCATCTGACCGGCAGCCGTCCCAGCGGAAGACGCCCGAGCGCCGGACGGCCGTGGGGCAGACGTCCGTGCGGCAGACACCCGAGTGTCCCTCACGCAGCAATCCCGCCCAGCAGGCATACCGCCCGGCAGGCATCCCGCCCGGCAGCCAGCTGATCGGCTCGGCCGACGGTGACAAGCTCTTTCCACTGCCGCCACCGTGTCCGAACCGATAGCATGGAAATCACCACCCCGGACGCCTCGCCGGACGAGCTCGCCGGCCTCTGGGTCGACCTCGCCGAGAGCCAGCGAGGCCACGACTCCCACATCCAACCCGCGGCCAATCGACCCAGGATTCGCCAGGCAATCGCCGAACACCTTGTCCAGGACCGCGTCCTGGTCGCCCGCGAGGACGGGGAAGTCCTCGGGTTCGTGATGTACACCATCGAGCGCCCCGCTTACAACCAGGACGTCCACCGCGGAGTCGTCGAAAACCTCTACGTCCGGCCCGAGCGGCGCTCGGAAGGGATCGGCTCGGCACTCCTCGAGGCCGCGGAGGATGCTCTCGCCGACCAGGGGCTCGACGCGATTACCCTGGAAGTCATGGCCAGGAACGACGGGGCCAGACGGTTCTACCGACGGGCGGGCTACGAGGTCCGACGGGTCCAACTCGAGAAATCGCTCGGGACCGATACGACTTCAAGGGGCGACGAATAACGTCGGAGTGCGCCAGGGGAGCTTGGGTGGTCCAAGCACCCGACTTGTAATCGGGAGTTCGTGGGTTCAAATCCCACCCCTGGCTTGCCATTTTTCGTCGCTCCCATCGACCGGTCCAGGGGCGGCAGTGGGTGAAGTTCGAGACCGACGCACCCAAACGATTAGGATTCGCCCTATTGTTGTTGGGCGACTATTGAATAAAGTGGAGCCAGTCATCATGACAAAGAAGACACGACGAAGCGTTCTGAAGACGGCGGGGGGCGTCGGAGCGATGCTATCGATCGGCGGCGTTGGAACCGCAGCCGCTCGCAAGCGCAGGGGGGCGAGTGCCGAGAGTACACTCTTCGACATCGTCGAAGGTAACTCAAATTTCGACATCCTTGAGCTAGCCCTCGAGGAAACCGGACTGGACGCGGTCCTGGACAGTGACGACGACCAGTACACGGTGTTCGCGCCCACGGACCAGGCCTTTGGCGACCTACTGGACGCACTCGGGGTCGCGGCCGGTGACTTGCTCGACAGGGACGACCTCGCGACGATCCTCCTGTACCACGTCACCGAGGGCCGTCGGTACGCCCGGTCGGTCGTCAATCCCGCGCCGGTCACCATGGTCGCCGGGGGAACCGTCGACGTCGACGGCACCGTGCTGAACGACGGGCAGGCCAGCATCACTGCGACCGACATCGAAGCCTCGAACGGCGTCGCCCACGTGATCGACGGCGTGCTGCTGCCGTAAAAGACAGGACCACCGGGAGACGACCTCCTCGTTCATCGCCAGCCACGCGAGAGGAGTCACGGCCGAGTTCGATGCCGTATGCTCCGGTGGTTGCGAGATCCGATGAGCGTGCCCCGAGAGGCCTTCTCTTTGCTGGCCCAGGTGTCGAACGGCGGTGATTTTACCGCTGGGTAGACTGCTCCCTGATGGACGATCCGAGTGGCTTCTATGGCCCGCCGATGCTCCCCACCGTCATCGGGACGATTATCGCCGTCTGGAAACCTCGCTTCTGTTGTAGCCCAGAAGGGTGGCCTGGAGGGACGGCGATCCGCCCGATTCCGCCATCGGCGGATCCCGGACCTCACCCTGCAGGTCGCCCGGCTCGGACCGGCGGTTTCGAGCGGAACGTGGGGTCCGCTGGGCATCCTCGCCAGCGGCGCGACCCCTGGCTGGCCTGGGGGTCCCGGTGGAGAGCTGGTACCCGAAGTACAGTTCGTACAGGCCCGCCAGGCCCACGCGGCGGTCGACGAGCGCTTCGAGTGCTGGCAGCGGGGGAGGATGATGTTCACGAGGTCCCAGTTGGACGACGGGGCGACGAAGTAGCCGATCCCCGGGAGCCCCAGTTGAGCGCTCCCAGCATTACGAGGGCGAGGGTGAGCCTGTCGAGGTAACTGACACCGAACGCGGCCTTCGGTTTTCATGGTATCAGATCGAACTCTGTCGCCTCGGAGACGTAGTTGTGTCCCGGCTTCAGTTCGGACTCGACGGGGGCTCCCGCAAGCCGACGGGTCACCTCGGATCCACGCCGCGCCCATTCCTCGAATTGGCGGGTACAGGCGGGTGCAGTAGGTCCTTCCCTCAAGTATCTGACCAGCGTGGACCAGTCCCACCCCGAGCCCGGCCCACCGCCGATCGATCAGTATCCGACGAAGTCGGGGTCCCCGTCCCCGAAGAACGCCTCGAAGCCACGCTGGAAGTCCGTGGTGTGAGCGGCCGCCGCGATGGCGTCGGTCTCGGCGGCCAGCTGGGCGGCCAGACTCCGGTCAAAGCTCTCGGTCAGGAGCGCGGAGGCCGGGCCGAGGGCCGCGGTGGGCCCCGAGGCGATCTGGCCGGCCACGTCATCGAGACGGGCATCGAATGCGTCCGCGGCGACGACCTCCGTCGCCAGCCCGAGTTCTCGCGCACGCTCGGCCTCGATCGGCTCGTCGAGGAGGACGATTTCCTTCGCGGCCCGCAGGCCGACCAGGCGCGGGAGGAAGAAGGTCGCGCCGCCGTCCCCGGTCAGCCCGATCCGGGGGTAGGCGTACTCGAGCCGGGCCTCCTCGCTCAGGAGGAGGAGGTCCGGGACGAGGGTGAGACTGAAGCCCACCCCCGCGGCGATGCCGTCGACACCGCCGACGACCGGCGTCTCGCCCTGGTGGAACTGGATGACCGCCTCGTGGATGCGGCCGGCAAGCCGGCGGAGCAGCACCGCGTCGGACGCCTCACCCTCGAACTGCGTCAGGTCCGCACCGGTCCCGAAGAAGTCCCCGGCGTGGGTGAGGACGATGCAGCGGACCTCGGGATCATCGCCCAGGGCGGCCGCGGCGGCGACGAGTTCGTCGGCGATCCCGAGGTCGAGCGCGTTTCGGTTCGAGGGCTCGTCGAAGGTGACGGTCCCGATCCCGTCCGCGACGGTCACGGTCAGCCTGTCGAAGTCGATCATGCGCGTGGACAGAGGCGGGCAGCCGCCGAGAAGGTTCCCCTCCAAGCGGGCCGGACCGGACGTATGGCGGGTCGGAACCCCCGTGGACCTCGGTCGAACTGGGACTCGAGATGGGGGCCGGCGCCGTCCCGACGCGCTGCTCTCGGCTCCACAGGCGCCCCCAGGCCCCACACACTGCTGCCGGCTCCACACCGGCCACCGACCCTAGACCTCGCCGAGGAACCGTCGCGCGGTCCTGGAGAAGAGGTCCCGAAGGGTCTCCCGGGAGAGGTCCCGCGAGAGGAGGTGCTCCCGTTCGCGAGCGTAGGCGTAGGGAATATTCGGGAAGTCCGAGCCGTACATGATAGAGGTCGAGAGGTCCTCGAACGCGTCGTCGGAGACGGACGCGGGGTCGAAGTCCATGTACTCCTCGGCGACGGACGACATCGCGAAGGTGGTATCGAGGAAGGCGTTCTCGTGGGTCCGGGCCACCTCCAGAAACGCCTCGAACTCGTAGGCCCCCATGTGGGCGGCACAGGCCCGGACGTCCGGGAAGGACTCGAGAAAGGAGCGAAAGCGCTCGACGCCCACGTTCGGGTCATCCCGGAACATCGGGGCGGTTCCCGCGTGCATCATCACGGGGTAGTCGTACTCGACCGCCGTCTCGTAGGCGGGGTGAAGGCGGGGATCATCCGGGGGGAATCCCTGGACGGGGAACTGGAACTTCAGCCCTCTGGCGCCGGCCTCGAAAGCTTCGGCCACGACGGACCCGATGTCCTCGTCAGCGGCGTGGACGGTGCCAAACGCGACCGCCTGCGCTGTCGACGCCGTCAGGTCGTTGATCCACTCGTTGACACCGTCGGCGATGCCTGCACTGTGCGCGTACGGAAGACAGACGAACCGGTCGACCCCGGCTTCCGTCAAGATGGTCGTCATCCGGTCGAGGTCGGTCGGATGAGAAAACTCCCAGCCGGCCTCGTCGTTGAGGGCCTCGCGGATTGCCCGCATCAGCCGCTCGGGCATCAGATGGACGTGGGCGTCGACGACGTCGGTTACGGGGAACTCGGGCACGTCGGTTGGGGCTGTCCCGCCCGCCTCACCTCCCCTCATCGGTCGTGGTCCTCGCCGACGAGTCTGTAGACGCCAGTTCCAGTGGCGCAGATCGAGTCTCCGGATTCGACCGCAATGCGGGCAACGCCGATACTCGAACCGACCCGTTCGACGGTCGCGTTTGTAAAAAGGGCGTCCCGACCGGCCTTCTCCAGAAAGTCTACCCGCAGGTCGATGGTCGGCGTCAATGAGCGACACCGGCCGGAGAACACCGCCGCACCGGTCAGGTCGACGAGCGAACTGACTACCCCGCCGTGAATTGCCCCCCGATCCGGGTCCCCGATCAGCGCCTCCTCGAACGGAAGTTTCGTTTCCGCCCGCCGCGAGGTCGCCATCAGGACCTCGACGTCGTGGTGCTCGTGGAACGGAATCCGCCCGAACAGGTCCCGGACGATCTCGGTCCGGTCCGCCCCGGAACCAGCCTCGGGGGTCGCCGCGGAGCTATCGTCGGCGGTGGTCTCCGAATCGGCCGACGGATCTGTCCCACTCCGCTGTGCGGATTCGTCCATTGGTCTCTACAGGGACGAGGTCGGTGACGCTCATAAGTTCACCGAGGCCCGGCCATGAGTCACCGCTTGCGACCCGGCACCTGTCAATCAGACCACGCCGTCGACGGGCCGCGGTCAGTTCGATACGCCCAGCGAAAAGGTGAGCGTCCACTCCCCCTGGCCGTGGCTCCGGAGTCACTGTTGCCACAGCGCAGGCCGGCTGCAACTGAAGATCCGACGGCAAGGGTATTGCCGTCCGGATCGAAGGCCGGGCCGTGAAAGGTGCCGTCAGGGCGAACTTCGACGCGAGCGTCGAGGCCTACGAGGCGTACGAACGTGAAACCGGGCGGTTCACCGAACTGACCCGCAGCCTCCTCGCAGAGATGACCGAGCACGCCGAACGATACCCGGGTCGGATCCTCGACGCGGGCGCCGGGACGGGCGTGAGCACGAGCGTCCTGGCGCGAGCGGGGACGACTGTCGCCCTCGATACCAGCCGCGAGATGCTCCGTGCGAACGGTACGTCCCGGCGCGTCCAGGGCGACTTCGACCGGTTGCCCTTCGCCAGCGACAGCTTCGACGCCGTTGCTTTCACGGCCTCGCTGTTTCTCGTGCCCGAGCCCGCCGTCGCCGTCGCCGAGGCGAGGCGCGTCCTCCGGCCTGGGGGCGTCGTCGGGGCGGTCGCCCCCGGCGGGTGGGAGACCCCGGACGGGGACGACCCCTTCCGGGAACTCGGGCGGGAGTCGCGTTCGCCGGTGTCCGCGGCCGCCGTCCGGGAGGCCATCGCGGCGGGATTCGAGACGACGACCGGGTCATGGCGGTTCCGGACGACCGCCGGGGAGGTCCGCCTCTTTCACGAGATCCCCGCAATGGCGGCTCGCCTCTTTCCCGACGAACCGCCGACCAGTCGCGTCCGGAAGGCCCGGGCCGTGCTCGACCCCCTCGCGGGTCCGCTCGCGCACCGCTGGGAATGGACCCTCGGCCGGTGGCCGTCAGGTGCCACCGATCGAGACTGAGGTGTGGGCCATGGCTGGCCAACCTGTTCTCTCGATCACCATCCGCTTCCCCCCCCGGCCGGTGTGTTCGGCCAGGATGGCGACGGCCAGATGGACACCGTCTAATCCACTCGGACCTCTCGAAAGGGGCCGCCAGGTCCCTTCACGGTCGGGCAGTTATGCGGTGGCGTGACGACGGTTCCCATACCGGTCCGGGAGTGTATCGCGGTGGTAGGACGACGGTTCCCATACCGGTCCGGGTGTGTATCGCGGTGGTAGGACGACTGTTCGCCGGACAGAGCGACAGTCGTTTGGGGGACCGCTCGCGTTCGGACCGGTCCGACGGTCTATCCCCGCGGGAGGTTTCGGAGGTTTTTACGCGCCGGCGACTGTCGTATCGGACGTATGACTGACGAGCAGGACGACCGGACAGAACGGGACAGCCTCGGCAAGATACAGGTGCCGGCCGACGCCTACTGGGGCGCCCAGACCCAGCGCGCCGTCGAGAACTTCCCCATTAGCGACCAGACCTTCGGGCGACGGTTCGTCCGCGCGCTCGGGATCGTGAAGAAGGCCGCGGCACGGGCCAACCGCGACCTCGGCCTCCTCGGTGACGACGAGGCCGAGGTGATCGTGGCGGCCGCCAACGAGGTCATCGCCGGGGAGCACGACAACCAGTTCCCCGTCGACGTCTTCCAGACGGGCTCGGGGACGTCCTCGAACATGAACGCCAACGAGGTCATCGGCAACCGGGCCACCGAACTCCACGGCGGCGAGATCGGCAGCCGCGAGATCCACCCGAACGACCACGTCAACTACGGCCAGTCCAGCAACGACGTGATCCCGACGGCGATGCACGTCGCCAGCCTCGAGGCCGTCGAGGCGGACCTCCTGCCCGCGCTCGCGACCCTCGAGGACGCACTCGCAGCCAGGGCCGACGAGTTCGACGATGTCGTCAAGACCGGGCGGACCCACCTCCAGGACGCCACGCCGATCCGGCTGGGCCAGGAGTTCTCCGGCTACCGGACCCAGGTCACCAAGGGCATCGAACGGGTCGAGGGGACCCGGGAGCGACTGGGCGAACTCGCCCTCGGCGGGACCGCCGTCGGGACGGGGCTCAATACCCACCCGGAGTTCCCCGAGCGGGCGGCCGAGTACATCGCCGAGGAGACCGGCCTCGACTTCCGCGAGGCCGACAACCACTTCGAGGCACAAGCGGCCCACGACGCGATGGCCGAGGCTCACGGCGCCCTGCGAACGGTGGCGGGCAGCCTCAACAAGATCGCCAACGACCTCCGCCTGCTGGCCTCCGGCCCGCGGAACGGGCTCGGCGAGATCGACCAGCCCGAGAACCAGCCCGGGTCCTCGATCATGCCGGGGAAGATCAACCCGGTCGTGGCCGAGGCCGTCAACCAGGTCCACACGCAGGTCGTCGGGAACGACGCCGCCGTCGCCGCGGGGGCGGCCGAGGGCCAGATCGACCTCAACCTCTACAAGCCCGTCGTCGCCCACAACGTTCTCCAGTCGGCGAACCTGCTGGCCAACGCCAGCGAGGTCTTCGCCGAGCGGTTCGTGGCGAAGCTCGAGGCCGACCGCGAGCACTGCGAGGAGCGCGTCCACCAGTCGATGGCCCTGGCGACCGCGCTCAACCCTGCCATCGGCTACGACAAGGCCAGCAAGGTCGCCAAACAGGCCATGGCCGAGGGCAAGACCATCCGCGAGGTGGTCGTCGGCGAGGACTATCTCACCGAGTCGGAGGCCGACGAGGTCCTCGATCCCGCCGCAATGACCGAGCGGGTCATCCTCGGGGAGGACTGAGGGGCGGCGGGTGACCCCAGACCGGCAGGGTCCTCCTGGCGTCTGACGGCCAGGTGCCAGGTGTCTGACGCGGCTCTCGGGGCCGTCCCACGGAGCGCGGACGTCCGTCCGACGCACCCTCCGGGGTGGCAGACGGAGCGCGGACGAACGTGTGACGGGCGCCAGGTTGGGTCGTTGTCCTGGCCGAGAGCCGCGGCTCCCGGGTCGCACCCACATGATGCTGTTCCGATGTGTTTGTGACGCCCACCCGATCCCCCGAATCTTCCGCAATCGATCGTCCTGGGGCCCACTGGTGGGGAATTCGAGCGGTGGGGACGTCACAGACACTGGGAGACCCTTGCCCCGGCGGAAACGGGGATGTCGCCGGAAACCCTTCAATACACAATGGCAACTACCGGCGAAACGGCGACAGCGGAGGACCCAACCGAGGCGGGTGGCGGCGGTGGAGCGAGCCCGACGGTCGATCCCCGGGCACCCCGATTCGGCCAGTCACTCACTGCGATTGGCTTCGGCGCGGGGATTGCATTGGACCTGCCGGCGGTGGTCTACGCCGTCACGATCGTCCTGGTTGCGGCCGTCGCCTCCGGCTGGCGACTGGACCTCTATGCGGTCCTCTGGCGGCGGCTCCTCGTTCCGATCGTCGGGTACCCCGGCGAACGCGAAGCGGCGGCACCCCACCGGTTCGCGCGGCTGATGGGCGCCGGCTTCGGCCTCCTCGGAAGCGGGCTGGTCCTCGCCGGGTATTCGCTGGCCGGGTACGCCACCGTAGGCGTGGTCGTCGTGCTCGCCGGCCTCGCCGCAACGACGGGCGTGTGCCTCGGCTGCCGAATGTACCGGCAGGTGCGCTTCGTACGGGGCCTGGGCCTGCTCTGACCGGAGTCTGGGCCTGCTCTGTGTGGAGCTCGGGCGTGCTCTGTGCGGAGTCTCCCCAGTCCCTGGGGGTCCGGACCAGGGTCCGATAGCACGTTTTTTGCCCCCGGGTGCCCGACTCTCGGCAATGACCGAGTACGACTACGAGGACCTGGGGCTGGTCGCCGGGCTGGAGATCCACCAGCAACTCGACACGGCGACGAAGCTGTTCTGTGGCTGCCCCACAGAGTTGCGGGACCCCGCGGCGTCGACCCACCGGTTCACCCGGTACCTCCACCCGACGCGGAGCGAACTGGGGGAGCTCGACGAGGCCGCCCTGGAGGAGAGCATGGTCGACCGGGCGTTCGAGTACCTCGCCTACGACACCACCTGTCTCGTCGAGGAGGACGACGAACCGCCGGGTCGGGTGGACTCGGAGGCGCTGTCGACGGTCCTCGAGATCGCCCGGTTGCTCGACATGGACCCGGTCGACCAGGCCCACGTGATGCGGAAGATCGTCGTCGACGGATCGAACACGACCGGCTTCCAGCGGACGATGCTCGCGGCGACCGACGGCGTGGTCGAGACGGCGGCGGGCCCCGTCGGCATCGAGGACCTCATGCTCGAGGAGGAAAGCGCCAAGCGCATCGAGGAGACCGACGCGGGGGTCCGCTACGGCCTCGACCGCCTCGGCATCCCGCTGGTCGAGATCGGAACCAGGCCCGACATCTCGAGTCCGGCCCAGGCACGCGACGCCGCCGAGCGGATCGGCATGTTGCTCCGCTCGACGGGGAAGGTCAAGCGCGGGCTCGGCACCATCCGCCAGGACGTCAACGTCTCCATCGCGGAGGGGGCCCGCGTCGAGATCAAGGGCGTCCAGAGCCTGGACGACATCGACGACATGGTCCGGAACGAGGTCCGCCGGCAGGTCGACCTCCTGGACATCCGCGCGACTATCGCCGACCGGGATGGCGGCGTCGGCGAGCCCCGCGACGTCTCGGGCGTCTTCGAGGGCACCGAGAGCAGCGTGATCGTGGGCGCGCTCTCTGGCGGGGGCACCGCGATGGCCGTCCGACTGGTGGGGTTCGACGGCCTCGTCGGGCGGGACATCCAGCCCGACCGCCGACTCGGGACCGAGTTCGCCGACCACGCCCGGCGCCACGGCGCCGGCGGCGTCTTCCATACCGACGAACTCCCTGCCTACGGCGTCACCGCCGAAGAGGTCGAGGCACTCCGGACCGCGGTCGACGCGAGCGCCGACGACGCCGTCGTCCTCGTCGCGGACGATCCCGAGACGGCCGAGCTCGCCATCGAGGCGGTGACGGACCGAGCGGTCGCGGCCCTCGAGGGGGTCCCCGAGGAGACCCGGGGGGCGAACGAGGACGGGACGACGCGGTACCTGCGGCCGCTCCCCGGCGCAGCCCGGATGTACCCCGAGACCGACGTCCCCCCGGTCGAACCCGATCTCACCGGCGTCGAGGCGCCGGAACTCCTGACGGCGAAGCTCGACCGGTACGTCGACGAGTACGGCCTCGACGAGGGCCTCGCCGAGCAGGTCGCCTTCGGTCAGCGGTGGGCCCTCTTCGAGGAGGCCGTGGTCGACCGCGACGTCGATCCCACGCTGGCGGCCAGCACGGTCGAGTCAACGGTCACCGAGATCCGCCGCGAGGGCGCCCCCGTCGAGAACCTCGCCGATCGCCACTTCCGGGAGGTCTTCGACCTGCTCGGGGCCGGCGAGGTCGCGACGGAGGGCGTCCCCGACCTCCTGACAGCGCTCGCGGAAACCCCCGACCTGGACGCGGCCAGGGCCGCCGACCGGGAGGGGCTGGGCAGCGTCGCCGAGGACGAAGTCCGCGAGGCCGTCGTGGAGGTCGTCGAACGGAACGCCGACCAGGTCGAGGCGGAGGGTATGGGCGCCTTCTCCGCGCTGATGGGCGAATGCATGGGCGCGCTCCGGGGCAAGGCCGACGGCGACGTCGTCAGCGACGTCCTCCGCGAGGAGATCCAGAAGCGGGCCTGAGCGGCCTTGCCTCACCCCGAGACGGACGTCCTTGGCCCGGGGGCCTACTCGCCGTCGAGTCGGCCGTCGGTTGCCCCGGATTCCGCCGAATCGGCCCGGCCGGCCGCATCCGCCAGCCCATCGAGTGTTCGTTCCTCCGCCGCGGGTCCGTCGGACTGCCCGGCCGCGACGTCGATGCGGGTGCGGGCCCGCCGAAGCAGCCCGCGGAGCGTCGTGGCTTCCCGGCCAGTGAGGTCGGCCCGGCCCACCACCCGCCGGAACAGCCGGCGCGCCTTGTGACGCTTCTCGGATGGGTGATTGATGGCGGCCAGGAAGTCGCCGAACTCCTCGTGGAGCCCCTCGACCCGCCAGGGTTCGGCCGTCTCGTGGAGGTCGTCGGGGTGCTGTGTCTCGTCGACGGCGAGGTCCCGGAGTTCGTAACAGACGACCGTCGCCGCCTGGCCGAGGTTCAGGACCGGGTAGGTCTCGCTGGCGGGGATCGAACAGAGTTCGTCCATCCGGGCGAGTTCGTCGTTGGTCAGGCCCACCCGTTCCCGACCGAAGACGATGGCGACCGGGCCGTCAAGCCCGCGCAAGCGATCGGCCAGGTGAGCCGGCGTCGTCGCCGGGTAGCGAACGTGGCTCGTGCCGTCTTCGTTCGTGATCGCGGTGCAGGCGATGGTGTGGTAGTCACGAACGAGGTCGTCGAAGGAGAGTTCGGTGGCTTCCGGGAGGACGTCCTCCCTGGCGTGACCGGCCATGCCATAGGCCTCCCCGTCGGGCGAGAGCGGCGGCGGGTCGACGAGGAGGAGGTCCGAGAGCCCGAAGTTCTTCATCGACCGAGCCACCGTCCCGACGTTCCCAGGCGTCCGGGCGTCGACGACCGAGACGGCAAGGTCCGGGACGGGGTCGCCCGCCTCCGAGGGCTCCCCCGCACCCGGCCCGCCGCCCTCGGCGGTCATAGGTCGAGCGCGTCCAGGTCGACGTCGGTCGCCTCGGCCTCGGCCCGATCCATCTCGTCGAGTTCGTGGGCGACGTCGTCGAGGCCGCAGGCCGATGCCTCGCGGAATCCGTAGGCCCCGGCCTCTCCCTCGACGTGGTCCAGGCCCTCGTAGTCCTCGGGGGCGCGGTTGCCGTCGGCGAACCACTCGTGGAAGCGATCGGGGAACTCGGCGTCCCCGGCGGACGCGCTCCCGCCGGCCTCGCGGAACCAGTAGAGGAAGTCCGCCTCGTGGTCCGCACAGAGGAGCACCTCGGCCATCGGCTCGCCGTAGACGATGGTCCCCTGGTTCGCCCGGTGGATATCGGCTTCGCCGTGGAGCAGCCAGCAGGCGTCGCAGGCGTCGCCCGAGATCTGGGCCAGCCGGACGATCCGGTGGCGCGAGTCCGCGGGCATCTCGCCGAGGGCCTTCAGGTCGCCGTCCTGGTCGAAGACGTCGTCCTCGTCGAACCGCCAGCCCCGGAGGGCGATGCTCACCTTGCTCATGACCGGTGGTTGGGCCCCGGCCGGCTTAAGCGGCCTGAAGACCGGCGGTGGGGTCGGTGGCCGGATGCCTGCCGGTGACAGTGTGCTTATGCCCGCCGCGCTCCTCCGGCGAGCCATGCGAACCGTTGCGGCAGGCGGCCTCGCCATCGGGGACGAGCACCCGCCCCGGATCATGGGCGTCCTGAATGTCAGCGCTGAGTCCCCCTACGATCCTTCCGTCTACGAAGACCCCGGGGAGGCCGCCCGCTACGTGGACGAGGAGCTGATCGACGAGGGCGCGGATATTGTCGACATCGGCCTCGAGTCGGCCAACAAGCGGTTCGAGGTCCAGACCGCCGAGGCCGAACTGGACCGCCTCGAGACCGCGGTGGCGACACTCGAGAGCGTCTCCGGCGACGCCGTCTTCTCCATCGAGACCCGGTACCACGAGGTCGCCGACGCCGCCCTCGAGGCGGGCTTCGACATGGTCAACGACATCTGTGGCTTCGCGGATCCCGCGATGCCGGACGTCTGTGCGGAGTACGACGCCGCCGTCGTGAAGATGGCCAGCCCGCCGGACCTCGAACGCCCCGGCGCCCTGGAGACTGTCGACGGGATCTACGACGCCTTGCTCCGAGAGGGATTGAGTGAGAAGACCATCGTCGACCCTGCCTTCGGGGGCTGGTGCGAGGGGAAGACGCTCGCCGACGACCGCGAGACGTTCCGCCGCCTCAGGGAGTTCCGCGCGCTCGGCCAGCCGATCCTCGTCTCCATCAACCGGAAGAACTTCCTCCGGAACCTCGCGGGCCGGAGTACCGAGCAAGCCCTCCCGGTCAGCCTCGCGGCCACCGCGATGGCCGTCGAGCGTGGCGCCCACGTGGTCCGGACCCACGACGTCGCTGCGACGCGGGACGCAGCCCTGGTTGGAAAGGCCTTCGGCCGCGAGCGGATCAGGGTTGACAACGGGTCCGTCGAAGAACTCGACGTCACCACTGTCCGGGAGGCAGCCAAGCACCTCGCCGCGGAACCTGAATCGCTCGCGGCTGTGGACGGTGACCGGCAGGCAATTGACCGGGGCCAGGCTCGCGGTCAGAGGGCGGCCGATGGAGAACTCCGGGCCACTGCTGAGCAGGTCGTGAGCCGCCTCGTCGCCGTCCGCGATCTCGACGCCAGCGCCAGAGCGACACTCGTCGCCAGGGCACGGGCGGCCGACCTCGTCGTCGCAGAAGGCCCCGACCGGGTCGTCCTCGGCGGATCCGTGGACCGGCTGGCATCCCTCCCCGTCGAGGCGGCCGATCCGGCGGACCTGGTAACGGCCATCGAGCACCTGGGACGCTTGGAGGGGTGAGAAAACTTATGCCGGATGAGCAAGAAGCCGTGTCTGAAGGCCGAAAGGGCACCCGGGCAGGGGTACACCTGAGTGCCATTTCGGCTCAACATGTATTATCTGGACACCACGGCCATGAGCGCCAGCACCGTCGATCCCGCCGGTTTCGGGAAGTCGGGGGACCCGGCTTACGGCCGGGATCGGGCGTGATCGAGGCCCATGTGTTTGGATGGACTAGGTTCTCGACGGACAGATCGATGACGAGGGAGGTGAGTTCATGGAGTTCCACGAGTGGGAACCGGTCTACGAACGAATAATTGCCGACTTCGGCTTCGATCGCGCGGCGGACGAACGGGCCCGGGACCTCCTGGCTGCCACGGTAGGCACGGACACCGTCGATCTGGACCGCTTCGACGTGGCCGGCCGGACCGTCGCGATCGCTGGTGCCGGCCCGTCGCTGACGAGGGACCTCGACTCGGCCCTGGACGCCGACCGCGTGTTCGCGGCCTCGACCGCCGCCGACACCCTCAGGGAGGTCGGTCTGCCCGTTGACTGTATGGTCACGGACCTCGACAAGAACCCCGATACGGCCCGGACCCTGACGAGCGCGGGGGTGCCGGTGGCGGTCCACGCACACGGCGATAACCTGAGCGAGATTCGGACGGTCGTCCCAGTCCTCGATCCGGAGGCGATCGTCCCCACGACGCAGGCCGCCCCCGTCGAGGGGACGTGGAACTTCGGCGGGTTCACGGACGGGGACCGGGCCGCGTTCATGGCCGACCACCTCGGGGCCGGCGAGCTCGTCTTCCCCGGGTGGGACTTCGACGACCCCGACGTCGGCCGGGCAAAGGCCCGGAAACTCGAGTGGGCCGAGCGACTCCTGTACTGGCTGGAGGGTCGGCGTGGCGACTCCTTCGACCTGCTCGACGGCCGGCGAGCGGACGTCGAGACGACGGCACTCCCCGTGGACTGACCCCGGCCGCGTGACGTGGGGACTCCGGTCCAGCGACGACACCGCCGTGGTGGGCCCCTCGCAGTGGATTTATCTCCGCCCGCCGCCACCCCCAGGCAATGGCACGCGACTGCACCTTCCTCGCCGACCTCCTCCCGGCGGACCAGATCGCGTTCGACGACACCGCCCGGGGAGACCACGCGGCGGACTGGGGCGCTGCGGAAACCGGGGAGGGGGTCGTCCCCGATGCGGTCGTCTACCCCGAAAGCACGGGCGACGTCTCCACGGTCCTCGCAGCAGCCACCCAGCGGGGCGTTCCGGTGACGCCCTACGCCGCAGGCACGGGTATCGAGGGAAACGCCGTCCCCGCACACGCGGGGATCAGCATGGATCTGACCCGACTGGACGCGGTCCTCGATGTCAGGCCGGAGGACTTCCAGATCGACGTCGAGCCGGGCGTCATGGGGCCGGCGATCGAGGGGCCCGTCGACGCCCACGGGTTGTTCTTCCCACCGCTCCCCTCCTCGGGGGACATCTCGACGGTCGGTGGCATGATCGCAAACGACGCCAGCGGGATGCAGACCGTCCGATACGGCGAGATCGCCGACTGGTTGCTCGAACTCGAGGCCGTCCTCGCGGACGGCTCGGTGATCACCGCGGGCAGTCGCGCCGTCAAGACCTCGAGTGGCTACAACCTGAAGGACGTGATCGTCGGGAGCGAGGGCACACTCGCCGTCGTCACGCGGGCGACGCTCGAACTCGCCGGCCGGCCCGAGCAAATCCGCGGTGCCAGGGCCATCTTCCCGACCATCGAGGCCGCCGCGAGTGCCGTCTTCGACGCGGTCACCTCCGGCGTGGACGTCGCGAAGATCGAACTGGTCGACGACACGAGCGCCCGGATGGTCAACGACTACCTCGACACCGGGCTGCCGGACGTCCCGATGGTCTTCCTCGAGTTCCACGCGAACCACGGCGTCGAGGAGGAGATCGCCTTCTGCCGGTCGCTCTTCGAGGACCACGACGTCCGGCGCTTCGAGACCCGGGAGGCCGCGGCCATGGAAGAACTCTGGGACGCCCGGGAGCAACTCGCCTTCGCGATCCGGGCCTACGACCCGGAGCTGGACGCGCTCAAGCCGGGCGACGTGACCGTTCCGATCAGCGAGTATCCCCGCATCGTCGCCTTCGTCGACGACCTCGCGAGCGAACACGACCTCCTGATCCCCTGTTTCGGCCACGCCGGCGACGGCAACCTCCACTACGCGATCCTGGTGGACCCCACCGACGCCGACGAACTCGAAACGGGCCGGTCGGTCCACGACGCCATCGTCGAGCGCGCGCTCGAGGTCGGCGGGACGGCCACCGGCGAACACGGCATCGGCCAGGGCAAGCGGAAGTACCTCGTCGCCGAGCACGGCGAGACAGCCGTCGAAACGATGCGCAGGATCAAGCGCGCCCTCGACCCGACGGATACGCTGAATCCCGGGAAGATCTTTCCCGAAACCGCCGACGGTGAACGCGTGCGGGGGACTGACCCCGGCCCACTGGCCGAGGACTGAGACGTCTCGTCCCCCCGTGGCCCCGAGGTTCGCACGTCGCCTTCCCGCTCCGTGCCGCGGGACCACCTTCGGCGCCCCGGTTACCTCCGACCGCCCACCCCCGATAGCCCCTCCCCCCCGCCCCAGGCCACCCTCAGTCGTGGACCAGGACGTCCACTAGGTCGACGCCGTCGTGCTCGACCGCCGCCTCGAATGTTGCCTCGAGGTCGTCGGGGTCGTCGACGCGGTGGCCATGCGCCCCGTAACTCTCCGCACTCGCGACCAGATCGATGCCGGTGAGGTCGAGGCCGGGCACGCTCTCGGCGGCGCCCTCGCCGTAGAGGGTCTCGGCGTTGCGCTCGAGGATGTGGTACGTGCCGTTGTTCTGCACGAGGACGGTCAGGTCCAGGTCCAGCCGGACCGCCGCGCCGATGGCCTGGGGATAGTACTGGTAGGCCCCATCGCCGACGTGGGCGAGAACGGTCCGTCCGCCGTCGCCATCTACCCTGGAGTCGTCGGCACTGTCGGCCCCTGATGCGTCGGCTCGGACGGTCTCCGCCAGGGCCGCGCCGACGCTCGCCGGCAGGCCGAAGCCAAGGCCGCCGGACTTGCTCGAGAGGAGGTCCTGGCCGGTGAACGGCCAGCGCGTGAGGAGGGCGTACTTCGCCGTGACCCCCTCGTCCACGACGTAGGCATCGGGAACCACCGCCGCGATCGCGTCCACCACCTCGGCCTTGGAGGGGCGGGGATCGTCGGGCGCCTCGCTCTCGCCCATCTCGCGAATGGTCGGTGCCAAGGCCGCAGCCGTGGCCTCTACAGACTCCAGGCGGGCCGTTCGGGTCTCCTCGTCGAGGCGCGTCCCCACGCGCTCGGCGATGGCCTCCATGGCCAGCGCGGGGTCGCCCTGGACTGCGACATCAGTCGGGTAGTTCTTCCCGACTTCGTGGGGATCGAGGCCCAGGTGGATCCCCGTCGTGTCGGCGTCGACGAGGGGGTCCTCGTTGCGGAGGATCGTCGTGTTCGAGGAGGTTCCCACGAGGGCGAGCGTGTCCGTCGAGAGCAGCAGCCTGGCGAGGTCCTCCTCCGGCGGGACGGGCGAGACCCACTGGGGGTGGTCCTGTGGGAAGACCGTCTCGCTGTAGAGGATCTCGCCGTGGACCCGGGCGCCCGTCGCCTCCGCCAGCGCCACGGCCGCGTCGATTCCACCCGCCGACCGCGCAACGCCGTCCCCCAGGATCAGCGCGGGACTCTCGGCCGCGACGAGAGCGTCGGCGGCACGATCGAGGGCATCGCGGTCGCCGGCACCCGGGCTCGGAATCTCGCCGAGTGGCTCCGGATCGAGGGCCGTCGGTTCCTCCATGACGTCCTGGGGGAGCGCGAGGAAGACCGGGCCCTGCGGTGGCGAGAGGGCCTCCCGGACGGCCCGGCGGAGGAGTCGCGGCAGGGCCGCCACCGAGAGCACTTCCTCGTGGTACTTCGTGACGCTCGCGACGAGTTCGAGCAAGTCACCGGTGAGGATGGGCTCCCGGCTGCGAAAGTCCCGCTCGTGGTTACCGGCGGTGACGAGCAGTGGCGCACCGGTCCATCCGGCGGCATAGATGTTGCCGAGGCCGTGTGCGAGTCCTGGCGTGACGTGGAGGCTGGCGACGCCGAGTGGCGTCACGCTCCCGTCGCGGTGGGCGTGGTACCGCCTGGTCGCGGCGTAGCCGGCGGCCATCCCGACGGCGACATCCTCGTGGAGAGCCTGGACGTAGGCCGGCCCGTGGTCCCCGATGGCCCGCAGGACGGCCAGTTCGGTCGTCCCGGGATTGCCGAAGACGTGCCCGACACCGTACTGCCCGAGGGCGTCGGCGACGAGATCCGCGCCGGTCCGTTCGCTCACCACTCACACCCCGACCCCGCCGCCGGACCGGTCCAATGCCTCGATCCCATCGTCAGTAGAGCAGGCCCATGTCCCGGAGGTGTGCCTCGACCGCCTCCGGCGACTCGAACGTGCGGCCGCAGACCTTGCAATCGTACTCCGTCTCCTCGGCGGCCTCCGTCTGTGACATGCGGGGCTGTACCACGGCCGCGCTCAAGAAGGTTCCTCGGATTCTCATGGCTCCTCGGATTCTCATGGCTCCTCGGAGTCTCCCGGTCCCTCGGAGTCTCGTGGCTCCTCGGATTCTCAAGGTTCCTCGGTG
>JAZKTI010000195.1:0-5073 GCA_036625635.1 Haloarculaceae archaeon | reverse complement strand
GGGCCGTTACAGCCGTGGGCCGTTACAGCCGCGGGAGGTTACAGCCGCGGGCCGTTACAGCCGCGGGCCCGGGTCTAGTCGCTGGCCGTGGGCGGGGAGACTGTGGCGGGGTCCACCGGCGCGTACCGAACGAACGCGTCGAAGGACTCGTGGGGAAGGGCGTCACCATCGGCGATCCCCCTGGCCACGTCCTGGCCGAACCGGGTCTCGGCGAACCAGGACGCGACGAGTGCTTTCCGGGCGTCGCCGTCGGTTTCGATGGCGTACTGGGCGTTCTCGCAGAGGCGTGCGCCGGCGACAACGTCGAAGAGGAGGCCCGCGAGCTGCTTGGCCTCGTGCTGGGCGTAGTCGGGATCGGCTGTCGCGAGACTCCCGAGGGCTGTCTGGAGGTCCACGAAGGCCGACTCGACCATCTCGGCGGACGGCTCGACGGCCGGATGCTCGACCGCCGCGAGGTCTCTGCGGATCCACGGCACCAGCGCCTCGTGGGCGTCCTCCCGGTCGAGGGCGCGGAGCAGGTCCAGCGAGAGGATGTTCGAGGTTCCCTCCCAGATGGGCAGGACCTGGGCGTCCCTGAGGAGGCGCTCCGTAACGAAGCCGTCGACGTATCCGTTGCCGCCGAGGACCTCGCAGGCGTAGGAGGCGGTCTCGACGGCCATGCGACCGGTCTTGTACTTCGCCACCGGGACGAGCGCTCGCATGAGGCGGAAGGCGTCCCGAGCGGCGTCGGTCTCGGGATCGGTCTCCTCCCGGCACTGGAACTGCCGGCCGGCCGCGAACACGAACGCTGCCGCAGCCTCGTAGTCGACGGCCATGTCGACCAGGTCGCGTCGCATGAGGGGGTACTGATCGATGGTCTCGCCGAAGGCCTCGCGACTGGCGGCGTGGACCTTGCTCTCGAGGAGGGCCCGACCCATGATCCCGACCGAGGCGAAGGCGTTGTGGAGCCGTTCGAGGTTGAGCATCTCGGTCATGTACGCGAAGCCCTCCTCGGGCTCGCCGACGAGGTAGGCCTCGGCACCGGTTAGCTCCACCTCGGCCGTCGGCACGGAGATCGTGCCGAGTTTGTCCTTCAGCCGCCGGTAGCGCTGGTCGTTCAGCTCCCCGTCGGCGTCGGTGTGGGGGACGAGAAACAGGGAGAGCCCCTCCGTGCCCTCGGGGGCGTCCTGCCGGCGCGCCAGCGCGAGGGTCCCCTCGGCGTCGACGTTCGAGCAGAACCACTTCTCGCCCTCGAGCTCGTAGACCTCCGTCCCCGCGCTGGCCCCACCATCGCCCCCCGCGTCGTTCCCGCCGTAGGCCCGGTCTGTTGGTCGCGCCGTCGTCTCGTTGGCCCCGACGTCGCTCCCGCCCTGCTTCTCGGTCAGGAACATCGCGCCCTCGATGACCCGCTCGTGATCTCTCGACGTGAGGCCGTGGTAGAAGTCGTCCAGGGGCCCGTCGTCGAACTTCTCGAGGACGAGCGCCACCCCGCCGCTCATCGCGACGGGGCAGGCGAATCCCGGGTCGGCGTAACTCAACAGCCCGTTCATCAGGAGGTGGTGGACGAGGCCGATGGGTTCGCCCCGACCGGGTGGGGCGCCAAACCCGTCGGCTACGATCCCGTGCTCGTATGCCAGGCGCTCGTTCTCGGTCTGGAGGGGGTGGTACTCGACGTCGTTGACCACGGTCCCGTCGCGGTCGTAGGTGTGGAGTTCCGGGCCGTGCCGGTCGATGAGGTCCGCGTTCTCCGCGATGGTCGTTCCGACGATCTCCCCCCACTCCGAGAGCTTCTCTGCGGCCCAGTCCCAGTGATCCTCGTCGTAGGCGCGCTCGGCCTCGAAGCGGAGTGTCCGATCGAGTGTCCAGTAGTTGCAGTCCCGGCCGGCCTCGAGGTCGGCGTAGTCGATGGCGTCCCCGCTCATGCCGAGTCGTACGGCAACGAGCCGCATAAAGCCGGGCAACGATTCCAGGCGGCCGGTGTTCACCTGCGGCCGGGTGATGTGTCGGATTTTGTTTGAACTCAAAACACCGGTAAGGTTTACCCCACACCAATGCTTTTTGATCGCGCCGCTATATCCCCTGATATGGTCGACAGAGACGACCTCAGACAGCAGTTCGTCGACGCCTTCGAGGGTGCAGACTACCCGATCAACAGTCCAATGGACCTCGTCCCGGCACTTCCCGACGGGCCCGGTACCCGGTTCGAGTCCGGGGACTTCTCCATGACGGCCATGGAACTCAACACGAAACTCGGAGACGGCGACTTCCCCTACGATGACGTCGAGTCCTTCGTCGACGACGTGATGCGACAGCTCGACGACCAGGACCTGCTCTGAGCGGGGGTACCCCCTTCCCCCAGGTTCTCGCAGTCGGTCCTGCGCGTCAGCGCGAATAGTGGGCTGCGCCCCCTGCTCCCAGTCACCACGACGGGAGCCGCGGCGTCACGTACCGGAACCCCAGCGCCGTCAACCCGGCAAGGGACAGCCCCCAGACGAGGTGGTTGACGAGGAGATAACCCTGGAAACTGGGTATCGGTGCAGGGATGCCCAGCAGCTGGAGCCAGAAGGGGGCGACGACGCCCGCGGCGCCGAGCCACAGGACGAGCGCCCAGCCCATCCCGACCGCGAAGAACGTGACCAGGCGATCCCGGTACTCGACCGGGACGAGGCCAAGCAGCCCGACGTAAACGAAGCTGAAGACGACGCTGTGAAACTCGTGGGTGATCCAGCCGACGATCGGGGATGCCGTGCCGTAGAAGACGCCGATCCCCGCGATCGGCTCGCCCATGACCTCCGACGCCGCCCCGTATAAGACCCCGGCGATCACTGCGGCGACCAGCACCACGGAGAGGTGTGGGATCGCGGTCCCGACGCCCGAGAGATGGCGTCCGGGGGAGAGACCCAGATCCTCCGTCTCCGCCCGCGGGAGGCTCACAGTGATTCTGGTTTCCCCGTCCACCTCGGTGTCGATGTGACCCCCGTAGCTCTCGACCAGGAGTCGCACGATGTTGAGTCCGAAGCCGGTGGTCGGGTCGTCGAACTCCTCGATGTCGCCGCTCTCCAGCAGTCGCTGCTGGCTCTCCGGCAATCCGGACCCCGCGTCGACGACAGACACCCGAACCGCCGAGCGGTCGGCCGTCACCTCGACCGCCGGGTGCTCGTCCTCTCCGTGGCGGATCGCGTTCTCCAGGAGGTGGGTGAAGAGGTGCGAGAGCCGTCCGTCGGCCCTGACGGCGAGGTCCTCGGAGAACTCGTCGATGGCAACGCCGACGTCGGAGTGGTCGTCGGTGACGGTGGCGACGCTCTCGGCGAGACTCTGCGCGAGGGGAACCGGGGTGCCACCGCCCGCCGACGGGTCGGCCTGGCGGGTGAGGTACTTCACCTCCTCGATGGCGTCCTCGATGTCGGCGGATCGGTCCGCGACGACCGATTCCGTACGACCGTCGGGGTCGTCCTCGAGCGCGACGTGGCCCCTGATCGCCGTGATGGCGTTCAGGACTTCGTGACGGAGGACCCGGTTGAGGACTTCGAGGCGGTTGCGCTGCTGGCGGAGCATCCGCCGCTGCCGCCGGTTCCGGCTGGCGTACAACCCCGTCAGCGTGCCGCCGATGCTACCGCCGACGAGGAAATTCGAGAGGTAGGTCTGGGAGCGGACGCTCTCCAGGTCGAGCCCGCTCTCGGGTGCCGCCCCGAGGAGTGTCAGCACGACCAGGACGAGCATCGTTGCCGCGCCGATCACAGACCAGACGGCCGTGGTCCGGACGACGTCGGCCTCCACGTCTGCGACGGTCAACGCCACTCCGAAGGCAGCGAGGCCGAGGCCGAGTGCCAGCGGGACGACCCCACCGAGATAGAACCGGATCGGGTCCTGTGAGATTGCCAGGGTGACCGTAAACCGCGTGAGGAAGAACCCGATACCGGCGACGACGAGTCCGCAGTAGTTCAGGTTCCCCGGCATCTTCCAGAGGAGATGGCGAACTCGGGGTTAAAGCTTCTCCGTTTTCGGCCTGTACACTCCTCGCACCCGGCAACGCCCCCCCCCCATCAAGAGGGGGGAACAATAGACCAGGCTACCACCGTCGACACCGGCATCGCGACAACCACTCCGGGACGGTCGAGTTCGATCCCCTGTCGATCTGGGAGCGGTGGGCCACCGACGTCCGTAGCCCGGGGCTGGACTGTGGCCACTTCGTCAGGGAGAAAGCCGCCAGAGGCGACGTTGGCGGAACTCCAGGTTTTCCTCTGCGGTCCGATCCCCTCAAGCAGGCCGTCCTGCAACCCAGCGCGAGCTGCCTCACCGGCGCCGACAGTGGTGATACATCGGATCGGCCGTGTTACAAAGATGGTAGGTATTCAATCACACCCCGGAGAGCCCCTGTGAGTGGGTCGTCGGTGAGGACACCGGAGGATTAACGATCGCGGTGAATCAAAATCTAATACTGGGGCCGATACAACGATGCATGCTGGCGGCGACGACCGTCGCGGGGTATCCGCCGGAAAATTGAGGGCTGCAGGAGACACGCCCGCCGGGTGATCGGGGGAGGGGAGCTATGAGCCGCCTGGAACCGGAACTCATCGAAGTTCTCGAGGACGCACCGGCGAACCGGGCGTCACAGGCGTATCTGATCGACGAGGTCGACCTCCGCGTTGACGAGTTCGACGTTGCCGAGTTCGACGACGCGCTCGAATCTCTCCGAGACGTGGGAGCGATCCGGATCCAGGACCCCCTTGGCACCGGACCAGGACCGTCTCATCCAGTCCCTGGGCGAGGGTTCCGGAGCGGATTCGGACGCCTGAGGAGGAATATTCGCGCAGCTGATACGTTCGGGTCCCCCGAGGACCGGTGGCCATGGGGACGGGACTTGAATCACAGGAAGACGGTCCGTGCCTGCGACCTCGGTGTTCGCGGCTCCTTCCAGTCGCCGTCCACCCGACCGAGACGCTGGCCTCGGCCACGTCTCGCGTCCCTGGGAAGCGGTAGAGATAACCGCTTACTCAACCTCGCACGTTTATAAGTATAACCGAAAATTACTTATCTATTCAATTTCTAGTGAATTTTATATATGGCTGTAATGCCAATTTCCGACTTTCTGTC